>NZ_JAVRCI010000069.1:34156-36715 GCF_034530835.1 Nostoc sp. DedQUE12b
TCAGAAGGTCAACTTTCACCCTCAGAAGGTCAACTTTCACCCTCAGAAGGTCAACGTTCACCCTCAGAAGGTCAACTTTCATCCTCAGAACTCGGAACTCCACAATATTTAATATCCAAACTTAAAGAAAACGAACAGCGCAACCTCCGCACAGTGCTAATTTTTGATCAATTTGAGGAATTTTTCTTTGTTTACACTGAACCTGCACAAAGAAAGCAATTCTTTGAGTTTCTGGGAGAGTGTCTGAATGTTCTATCGGTGAAAGTTATCTTATCGCTGCGGGTAGATTACATTCATTACTTGCTAGAGTGCAATGATTTGTCCAGTCTCAAGATTATTGGCAATGACATTCTCAGTAATAATGTGCTTTACAAGTTGGGGAATTTCTCGCGTGCTGATGCGAAGTCAATTATCCAGCGTTTAACTGAAAATACTAGTTTCCGCTTGGAATGTGCTTTAATTGAACAATTGGTGCAAGATTTAGCCGGAGAATTGGGTGAAGTTCGTCCCATTGAGTTGCAGGTTGTGGGGGCGCAACTGCAAACGGAGAATATTATAACTCTGGCAGAATATCGGCAGCGTGGTACTAAGGACGAATTGGTTAAGCGTTATTTAGATGAAGTTGTTAATGATTGCGGTGTTGAAAATCAGCAAGCAGCAGAAGTATTACTGTATTTGCTCACCGATGAAAAAGGAACTCGCCCGTTAAAAACTCGCGCTGAGTTGGAACGCGATTTGATGCCGTATTTCTCGGAGATTCCTCCAACCCCCCTTAAAAAGGAGGGCTTAGTTTCTTTCACCCCCTTTTTAAGGGGGTCGCCACAGGCGGGGGGATCAAAAACTAGGGCGGAACAAGCTTCTGAAATTAGCAAATTAGATTTAATATTAGAAATTTTTGTCCAATCCGGCTTGGTGGTTTTGCTACCAGAAAACCCCGCAGACCGTTATCAACTGGTACATGACTACATCGCCACCTTTATCCGCCAGCAACAGGAACCGAAGTTAAAGCAGGTGATGGCGGAACTGGAAAAAGAACGAGAACAAAGAAAACAAAGTGAAGTAAAACTTAATCGTGTTTTCAAACGCGCCCTTTTTGGTTCCATCGCCGCAGGTTTAGGATTTGCTGGACTAGCAGTGGTAACATTCCAGTGGACAGTAGAGGCAAATGTTCATCTAATTAACGCCATCAATAATTCTTCTGAAGCCTTTGCTGTTTCTGGACAACATCCAGATGCTTTAATAGCAGCTTTAAGGGCAAGTAACAAACTCAAGCATACAATTTGGGCACAGCACAGAAGCGATATCCGAATGCAAACTGTGGCAACTTTACAGCAAGCAGTTTATTTAAAGCCAAACGAGCCAAAAGAAAACCGTGCCATAGAGGTAAATACTTTAGAAGGTCATAGCAGCGCGGTCAGAAGCGTCGCCTACAGCCCTGATGGACAACAGTTAGCTTCTGCTAGTGATGACAACACCATTAAAATCTGGGATGTCAGCAGTGGCAAACTTCTCAAATCCCTGACTGGTCATAGCAAAGAAGTCATTAGTGTCGCCTACAGCCCCAATGGACAACAGTTAGCTTCTGCTAGTCGTGACAACACCATCAAATTCTGGGATGTTAACAGTCAAAAACTCCTCAAAACCCTGACTGGTCATAGCGATGAGGTTAAAAGCGTCGCTTACAGCCCTAATGGAAAACAATTAGCTTCTTCTAGTCGTGACAACACTATCAAAATCTGGAATGTCAGCCGTGGCAAACTTCTCAAATCCCTAATTGGTCATAGTAAAGAAGTCAATAGCATCGCCTACAGTCCCAATGGACAACAGTTAGCTTCCGCTAGTGCTGACAACACCATCAAAATCTGGGATGTCAACAGTAAAAAACTCCTCAAATCCCTTACTGGTCATAGTAATGTAGTCATGAGCATAGATTACAGCCCGAATGGGCAACAGTTAGCTTCCGCTAGTTATGACAAGACTGTCAAAATCTGGGATGTCAACAGTGGCAAACTCTTCAAATCCTCGATTGGTCATAGCAGTGTTGTCTTTAGTGTTGCCTACAGCCGTGATGGACAACAGCTAGCTTCTACTAGTGATGACAACACCATCAAAATTTGGGATGTTAACAGTAAAAAACTCCTCAAATCCCTTACTGGGCATAGCGGTAGAGTCTATAGCGTCGCCTACAGTTCCAATGGACAACAGTTAGCTTCCGCTAGTTATGACAAGACTGTCAAAATCTGGGATGTCAGTAGTGGTCAACTGTTCAAATCCCTGACTGGTCATAGTAAAGAGGTCAATAGCATTGTCTACAGCCCCAATAGACAACAGTTAGTTTCTGCTAGTGATGACAAGAGTATAAAAATCTGGGATATCAGTAGTGGTCAACTCTTTAAAACCTTTATTGGTCATAGCGATAGGGTCATTAGCGCTACCTACAGCCCCAACGGACAACAGTTAGCTTCTGCTAGTGCTGACAAAACCGTCAAAATTTGGGATATCAGCAGTGGTCAGATCCTCAAAACCCTTACTGGTCATAGCCATTGGATCATTAACGTC
>NZ_JAVRCI010000070.1:0-35723 GCF_034530835.1 Nostoc sp. DedQUE12b
GATATTCCGCCTCAGATGTCACATTTGTCAATACCTCTTGACCTGAATCCTTACAAGCTCACATTATTGACTGCATTCTTATGGCCAGTGAAGGTGTGTAGCAATTTCCCATCTGCTACCCGCCAAAGTTTTACAGTTGTGTCTTTACTTGCTGAAGCGATCATTTTACCATTGGGGCTGAATCTGACTTTGTTAACATAATTCTTATGGTCAGTGAAGGTGTGTAGCAATTTCCCATCTGCTACCCGCCAAAGTTTTACAGTTGTGTCTTTACTTGCTGAAGCGATCATTTTACCATTGGGGCTAAAGCTCACACCATTAACAGCATCAAGATGTCCCTTCAATGTCTGTAAAAGTCTCCCATCTACTACTTGCCAAAGTTGTACAGTTTTATCTTCACTTGCCGAGGCAATTATTTTACTATCCGGGCTAAAAGTTACTTCCCAAACGACATTATTATGCTTGGAGAAAGTGTATAAAATCCTTCCATCTGCTACCTGCCAAAGTTTTACAGTTTTATCCCAATTGGCAGAGGCAATCATTTTACTATCTGGGCTAAAAGTTACTTGCACAATATAGTTATTAGGGCTGAGTATTTGCGGCTTAAGTTCGCGTTTGGATTTGCTGTTGATATTCCAAAGCCTGATCATTCCATTATTATCGGCAGAAGAAGAGGTAATCACTGGGTCTTTGAGACTAAAACTGATACTTTCAATGTCCTTTTTATTTGGATCTTTCAAATCTTCTAGAAATTTACCGTTTTTGTTCCAAAGCTTTATACTTGTATCAACACTTGCAGAAGCAATAATTTCACCATTAGGGCTAAAATTGACATCCATAACTTCCTGAGTATGTCCTTCTAAGCGATTACGTTCTTGTACCTTATCAATTACAGACGCTTTTAGTTTCTTTAGAAACACACCATCTTCTACACTCATTTTTCTAAATTCTTTCAGTACCTTGATGCTTGCTATCATTGCTTCAAGCTGATTGCTCGTTTCAAAAAGCCGTATAGGCTCAGAAATAAGAGCTTCAAGAGCTTTATTCTTGTTCTGGTCTGCCCTAATTCCAAATCCAATTGTAAAAATGGTCAGTAATGTTAGTCCACATGCTGAGGCAATCGCCAGCCTAGTTCGTTGTTTTTGATATTTAGCACTTGCCTCTGCCTCTTTTGCTCTTGCAGCTTCGGCTTTAGCCTTATCTTCTGCTGCTATAGCTTTTTCAATTTCAGCTATGGCTCTAGCTTCTGCTTCTTTTTGCCGAGACTCTGCTAGTTCTCTAAGTTGACGTTCCTGTTCTAATTGAGCTTGAATTTCTCTGTCTCGCTTCTCCAAACTATTATGCAAAAACTTTGATTCTAATGGCGTAAGTCTTGGCTGAGTCTTATTCACCCACTCAGAAATTACAGCCAACTTTGCACCCGACAACAATGCATCATCTGATTTATTAAATCTTTGTTGCCATTCCTGGCAATCTTTCTCTAAAGAGCGACTGAGACTAATATTCTCTAGATTTTCAGCAATCCAACTATTGAGTAATTTCCACTCAGATAAAAGCGCTTCATGAGCAACTTCAACTGTCTTTTCATCAGTAATAATTAAACGTTGTTGAGAACCTGCCAGTAATCCTACAACTCGTTGCAGTTGTTGTGGAGAATCTGAAATTGCATCTAATCTATCCCAGCTAGCACGCCGCCGCGTCACTTCTCCAGCTTCACCTAATTGCACCAATTCCATAAACAAGCGACGTGCAAAGGCTTGATCTATAGTTGTTAAGCTTTCATACAAAATTGTTGCTCGTTTGTCTAAAGCTCCTTTAACCCCGCCAATTTCCTTATAGCCTTCATGAGTTAAAAGTGGGTCTGGCAATTCAGGTTCTTCAATGCAAACTCGCCATAATTCCTTAAGCGCATATTGCAGTATAGGTAATACACCCGGACGGTTAACTACATCAGCGAAAATTTGTGAAACTAAACCATCCTCAAATGTTACGCCATGCAATTTTGCTGGTTTTTCAATTGCTTCTTCTAAATCAGCAAAAGACATTATTGGCACGATGAATGATGTCGGAGGGAAACTATTAATGAGAGTAATAATTTCTACATAGTCAGCGCATCTGTTTAAAAAATCACCGCGAATAGTCAAAATTATGCGTGTTCGTCTCTCAGTTGTATTGACTTCCTGTGCTACTAAGCGGATAAAAGCTTTGCGTTCTTCATCATCTTGGCAAAGGGTAAATACTTCTTCAAATTGATCGATAAATAATAGATGCGGTTTATTTTGCTGCTGTTGTCGAGTCAAAACATCAACAAGTTTACCTAAAGGATGTTCTCTTGGTGTAAAAGATGCGATCGCCCATTGACTGCTTCCAGGGAGGCGATCGCCTTTCAGTTGCGGTAACAAACCTGCTTTTACTAAGGAAGATTTGCCACTACCTGAATAACCAATTACAGCCAAAAATCGACTCTCTGCTAAACGCGAAATTAGGGTACGAACTGCTTCATCTCGTCCACAAAAATATTGCGCTTGTTCTGATTCAAAAGCATAAGTCCTCGATAGGGATTTTCCTGATTGAAAGCAACTTTTTCGCCTGTAGGAATATCTATTTGGGGATAAGTAACCAGAGTAATGGAACGTCCCCAACCCATGCGAATCGGCTCTTGTACGGAACCTTTAAGTTCGCTACTGATAAAATCAAACAAGCGATCGCCACTAATTCGCCTACTGCTCCCTACATTTTCTGCCGCCAATCCCTTAACAACTGCACCTGTGAAAATACTATATTCTTCACTCTTAATTACTCCGGCGCGTTCAAAGTCACGACACGCTGTAATTAAGTAATAATCTTTTTGCGAACTAAAAGCGTTAAGAGTTCTTTCTATTAACTGTCTTTCTAGAAAATAGCCGCTATGACAGCAATCGAGTAGCATTACCAAACTACTCAATTGCGAATCTCGAATTAAGTCGTTAAGGCTATCCAGGGGAATACCATATTTTTGTTCAACATTTTCATTGTCCTTAAATTCAATCTGACAATCGGAACTTGCCAAATATCCTTTTTGTTGTCCCAAATTATCGGAAATGGTAAAACCATGTCCGCTAAAATAAATTAGCGCTTCATTATTAGCAGCTTGCTCTAGTAAAAAATTTCTCAAATCTTGGCCAAGTTGAGCGCCAGTAACTTTTGACGCTGCCATTTCATAGCCGTTTTTTTCTTGATTCCAACGCTGTGGTAGTCTTTGCACAGACTGGAAATCACCATATTGCTCTAGGAGTTGCGCGATCGCTTCAGCATCATTTGTAGTCTTCGACAAACGCGATAATGATGGGCTGAGATACTCGGCGATGCCAATAACAAGCGCGTATCGTGCCATTTAACACACCTTGGGTTGGTAAATGCGGGATAATCTTAACAGACACAATCGATGGCTGTGTTACTGGAAACAACACCATCTATTATTGTTCTGCAAGCAAGCTGAAATTTATTCGGATACGTTACAAAACTTTAACCAAGGTAGCTTATGTCAGAAGTACAGCAACTCTTTTTCCAAGCAGACGAGGAGATTGAGCAGATTGAGATCAACGTCACAGCCATCGAAACAAGTACGGAAATTGAGGAGGATGACGATGGCATAGAATACAAGGATGTGCGAACAGATGCGATCGCTCGGATGCAACAAGCTCGTCAAATGATTCGCTCTTATACCATGTATGCTCTTAGTGCTTTTAAAGACTTCAATGCTGCGGATATTGAGGAGGTAAGTCTTAAATTTGGCATTAAGTTGGGTGGTAAAGCAGGTATTCCTTACATTACCGAAGGCTCTGCTGAAAGTAATCTGGAAATTCAAGTAAAGTGTAAGTTTCCAGAAAAACCAAAACCTGATTCACACTAACAGCAACCAACTATTTACACAGTGCAAAAGGTAGCCAATGCCCATTAAACGCTCAACTTCGGTGTATTTATTCTCCTATTAACCAAACGCAATTGCTGCGATCGCTTCAAATATTTCACCCAAGGTTGCTCTGATAACTGGGAAATAGCATTTGGTGAAAGTGTTGCTGTGAAAATATCTTTGCCACTATTAACACCACTGACACCAAAGCTTTCTAAAACAGCAGTTGCAGCAGAGTTTAAAATTGGTTCGGTATGGATAAAAACTGCCAAACTAGTTTCCTCAGAATCTTGAATATCATTTAGGGCTGTAGCAAGAGCGGCATCTAGTTTCTGATAATTCATCAGCAACTCCTTGGTAAATAGGGTAGGCAAAAATGTCTACCCTAACCTATCAAATTTATCGGTTGTTGTTACCTATCCTTGTACAGAAATAATATCCACCTTTCTCAGTCTAATTACAGATTAGCTGCATTAATCACTCCATAACCCCATTTGTCATCAAATGTGCCTGCGGGTTTGCCAGGAATTGCACTATTTTTACGTAGTAAGTCTTTCACAGCAGCCGGATCGAGTTTAGGATCTCGCTGCAACAGTAGTGCTACTAACCCACTTACGAACGGTGTCGCCATACTCGTACCAGCCTGAACCACAAACTTGGAATTAATCATCGATGAGCGGTCAAAATTAGCATCGGCGGAAAGCGTGGAAATAATCATCGCTCCTGGTGCTGCTACATCGGGCTTCTTCCCATCAGTGCGTAGAGGCCCTTCACTACTAAATTCCGAAATAGTATGCAATTCTAAGCCCATTTCTCGCACTTGGCCATCAATATCTGTGTACTTGGTTTTAGTAGTATAGGCGGCAACTGTAATTGCACTGCTGGCGGCTCCTGGCGAACCAATTTTTAACGCATCCTTGACACTTTTACCTGTAAAAAACACTGATGAACTATCATCTAGTGTCCACACATTTAAACATGTGTCAGTTGAAGAAGTGTTGCGGACTCGCAGCTGCCAAATACCTCCCATAACTTGCGACGGGCCAATACCGCGTATTTGCACAAAGAAATTATGGTCGCCGTTGGCTTGGTCTGGTGCTGGTGTCGCTAATTGCACCCGTGCATCTGGTAACTGGTAATCTTGGGCGGGATTACCGTCAGTAATGATTTTTTGAAAGGGGGTGACAAAACCGTTAGGACTCCGCACAGATACTTCCAATTCGCTGTCTTTGGCATACCAAGCATTTAACCAAACTATGCCTACTTGATTCAAAGGGACATTAAAGCGCATACCACGAGTGCGTCCACTGGGTATGGTCGCTTGTCCATGAATGTTATCGTTTCCTTCGTTACCCGCAGCACAGCAAACAATTTTTCCAGGGCCAGTTTCGGCATCAATAACTTTGGATAAGGAATCGCTACCATCATGGGCATCAGCGTGTCCGCCCAAGCTGAGATTTACCACTGCTGGGCGTCCCAACTCTCTAGCAACTCGGAAAATATAACGCACACCATCTGCAATGTGGGCATCCTGTAAATCTGACCTAACGACAACTAATTCTGCTTCTGGTGCGACACCGCCATAACTAGCATCAGCACCAGCGGCAATGCCAGCGACGTGGGTACCATGACCGCCAGTATCCTGAGAAACTGTCAGTTGCGCTCCGCTAAATTCAGCCCCATAGCTGCCCTCTGTGACTCCTGGCCCTGGCAATGTTTGATCCCAAATGTGTAAAATTCGTCCAGCAAAGGCGGGGTGTTTCGGATCGATGCCACTGTCTATAATGCCGATAATTACTCCTTTTCCAGTCAGTCCGGTTTGATTCTTAAATTCCGGCAATTTGACTGTTCCCATTGCAGTGTCCATCCTCAAATGAAGTTTGCGTGATGGCTTAATCCGCTGAATCACATCTTCTTCTGATAAGATATCTAAACTCTCTATGGGTAAGAAAGCTGTCCGCACACTCCCAGAGTTTTGATTGACTTCAATATTATATTGTGATAAATAACTTAAGTCTGCATCAGGGTCGCAGTAGATAAAAACAACGCTCTTGGTGGGCTTGACCGGGCTTTTGTGGGCAATGATGCCAAGCGATCGCTTATGTGTAACTAAAGCTTGATCTCCTTCATTTTGATAGTCTCGATATGCCAAAAGTAGTCCAGGAGAAAGTTTTTCGTGTCTCATTTTTACCTTAAATTAAATTGAGTTGCTGTCAATAAAGTAGTGATTCTAGCAGGATAAGTCGCTCTAGCATTAACGCAGGCTATGTAGTTGTTTAGGTTCGATTATTTGATGCGACTATAGTTATCTATTTATTTTATAGATAACATCAAATAAGCTTAGGAGGTGGGAGTTATTCCTAAAACAATTGCTAATTCATAACTCATATTCCGGAATTACGTATCCTTCATAGTGATTTTCTGTGGTTCATAAGACATCTTTGATCGGTTGCATCTAAGAATTACCTAAGATTGGAGTAATAGGTAATTTTTATGAACCTATTAAACTAATCCATTGTCTGCTTAAATCATTACGGACAAAGTGAGGAAAATAAAATTAAGAATAATTAAGTAATAAATAAATTTCTTAAAGAATAATTCAGGAATCAGAATGCAATCAGTGACTAGTCTATCTAGCTGAACTGTTAAAAACTAAAACAAATTGTAGTCAAAATAGTTAAGACTGATAACATTTGCGTATAAAACAGGATGAAAAAGGCTAAATCACTAATGAATACTGAGAAATAACAGATTCTCTATCATAAGTAAGAGCCATAAAGAAGCTAATATTTGCAACGATCGCTTCTAAACATACAAAAAGTTATTCATGCAAATTCAAACACCAGACTGGGTGAAGCACGCTGTTTTCTACCAAATTTTCCCAGATCGTTTTGCCAGAAGCAAACAGCCGCGCAAACGGTTATTGCAAGAAGCCCGTTGGGAAGATTGGGACTCTATGCCAACACTCCAAGGCTATAAAGGCGGCGATTTATGGGGCATTATGGAGGATTTAGATTACATCCAGAATTTGGGGATTAACGCGATTTATTTCACACCCATTTTTCAATCCGCCAGTAATCATCGCTATCATACCCACGATTATTATCAAGTTGACCCGATGTTAGGGGGCAACGAAGCTTTTCAGGAATTGCTCGATGCAGCCCATCAACGGAATATCAAAGTTGTTCTGGATGGAGTGTTTAACCATTCCAGCCGGGGCTTTTTCTTTTTCCACGACGTTTTAGAAAATGGCCCCCATTCTCCTTGGGTAAATTGGTTCAAAATAGAAGGCTGGCCGCTTTCAGCTTACAATGGCGAGTTTCCTGCCAACTACGTGGGGTGGGCGGGAAATCGGGCCTTGCCAGAATTTAACCACGACAATCCAGAAGTACGAGAATACATTATGGAAATTGCCGAATATTGGATTAAATTCGGCATTGACGGTTGGCGATTGGATGTACCATTTGAAATCAAGACTCCTGGTTTTTGGCAAGAATTTCGCGATCGCGTCAAAGCCATCAATCCCGAAGCTTATATTGTGGGCGAAGTCTGGGGAGATTCCCGCCAGTGGTTGGATGGGACGCAATTTGACGGCGTGATGAATTATCTATTTGCTGGGCCGACAATTGCCTTTGCAGCAGGCGATCGCGTAGTCTTAGAACAAGTCCAAAGCCGCGACTATCAACCTTATCCACCCTTATTTGCTGCCGAGTACGCCACCAAAATCCAAGAAGTACTGCAACTTTACCCTTGGGAAATTCAGCTAACCCAACTCAATTTGCTTGCAAGTCACGATACAGCCCGATTGATGACCATTGCAGGCGGCGATATAGCCAGTATAGAATTGTCAACTCTACTGCTGCTCACCTTTCCCGGTGCTGCCAGCATATACTATGGTGACGAAGTTGGCTTACCTGGAGGAATAGACCCAGACTCACGTCGTGGTTTTCCTCTAGAGAGTAACTGGAATCAAGAAATTTTCAATACTCACCGCCAGTTAATTGCCCTCCGCCACACTTACCCAGCCTTGCGTACAGGTGATTACCAAGTTCTCTTTGCTCAAGGGCAACTTTATATCTTTGCGCGAACTTTGGGGACAGAAGAATTAATAATTGCCATCAACGCTGGTACAAGTTCGGCAACAGCAAATGCAGATGTCCCCACTTTGCGTACTCAACCCAACAAGCTTTTATATGGCACTGCTGAAGTTGAGTGGAATGCTGAAGGAGAAACTCAGCAGTTGTCATTGACTATTCCTGCACGCAGTGGCTGCATTCTGGGAGTGGGGAGTAGGGAGTAGTGGAGAATCAGGGGGATAAGGGGCAGGGGAGAACTTGCAGTAAGCTTTTCCCCTCTGCCCCTCTGCACCTTTGCACCTCTGCCCTTACTTCCCCGCCACCATTGCAGGCATCAATACTGCATCAATAACGTGGATGACGCCATTGTCTGCCAGAATATCTGTTTTCAGGACATTGGCGTTATTTACCTTAAATTTACCGCCGACAGATTCAATGGCGACAATTGACCCTTCAAGCGTCTCTGCCTCGTTAATCTGTACCAAATCATCAGACCTAACATCCCCACTAGCGATATGATACGCCACAATTTTCTGGAGCTTAGGGATATCTTGTAGTAGCGAGTCTAAAGTTCCCTCTGGCAGATTGGCAAAAGCTTCGTCAGTTGGTGCAAAGAGCGTGAAAGAACCAGGGCTTTTCAAAGTTTCTATGAAATTTACAGCTTTAGCAGCCTCTATTAGGGTATTGAAATTACCCGCTGCGATCGCAGTTTCCACAAGGTCAGCCATGAGGGTGCGTGATTTAATACTACAAGTTACTTATAAAGTGACTAAAATATCTTAGCCTCTATCAATAGAGAGGTTGCTGGCGATTTAACAGACGGCAGCAGACTGATTTAGTACTGTTACACTGGAGAATGACCCCAAGAACCACTGATTATGCTAAAGCGCTCTAAGTTCGAGACAACTCAATCTCAGATCATGCACCGTGCTGAGGATCTGATTAGTGCAGCCTCAAATCGATACCGCATTACGGTTCAGGTAGCAAATCGTGCTAAACGTCGTCGTTACGAAGACTTTGAAAGTAACGAAGATGCGATGATGAAGCCAGTGCTAAGGGCAATTATCGAAATGTCCGATGAATTGACTCAACCAGAAATTATCGGCGAACTATAAGATTTAGTGCTGAGTGCTGAGTGCTGAATTCTGAATCAGGCAAATTCATATTTTCACTCAGCAACGCCCAAAATATTGTTCTATGAAAAAGAAAAAATTTCTGTTTAAATCAATTTTCTCAAAACTCGCAACTAAGCACTGGCTCAAACTGAACTATCCCCTAACACCACTACTCCTTACCTTAATGGTAATCGGTGTAATTGTTTTGGGTTCAGGGGCGGATAAATCAATACATAGAAATTTATTTAGTATCCAACCTGCTTCTGCCCAGAGAATCACGCCTACCGATGTTTGGCAGCTAGTGTATCAGCAATTGCCAGATTTCCCACGGGAGAATAAGTATATCAGTAAAGAAGATAGGAAAGTTGCCGAAAGCAACACCTTAGCAAATCGTCTAATTAGATATCACATTTATACCAAAGGGCGTGCCCCAATTTATCGCTTAGATTGGAAGCTGACTTTAGCTGATTACCTGGGTGCGAACGAAATTATGTATGATACTACCTATCCAGGAAATGATGCACTACAGAAAAATCCGATAGAAGGCGATCGCAAAGCTATCAAGAGTCTTACCCGCAGCCAGCGAGATGCCCTAGTACAAGTCTTAGTCAATATATTTAATCCTACTTCCCAAAACACCGTACCCCCTAACTCCAACACCACACCCAGTCCAACTACATCAACTACCCCACAGCCACCACAACCAGGAGGTGCTGAACTACTTAAGTAATAGAAGAGTTATAAGTTGTAAATTAATAACTCCTAACTCCTAACTCCTCACTCCTCACTTTTTATGGAACGCGTTGTCAAAACCGGATCGGGTTGGCGTATTGGCTGGAACCCCGATACATCTGAGTTTAAAGGTTTAGTCGGTACAGATGATTGGGCAATTGAGTTAACCGAAGCCGAGTTAAATGATTTTTGTCGACTACTAGCACAGCTAGCAGACACCATGAAGCAACTCGCAACTGAATTGATGGAAGAGGAAAAAATTACTTGTGAAGCCGAAAGCGATTTATTATGGATGGAAGTGGAAGGCTATCCTGATGATTACAGTCTGCGCTTCATCTTGAATACAGGGCGATGTGTAGAAGGTAAATGGAATGCTTCTGCTGTTCCAGATTTACTGCAAGCTAGTGGGATGTTTAAGGTTTTTTAAAATTGCCTCTTGATTATCCTACAGTTTTGCTATATGATAGGAATTCTGACCGGGGCGTAGCGCAGCTTGGTAGCGCGCCACTTTGGGGTAGTGGAGGTCGTGGGTTCGAATCCCGCCGCTCCGATTGATGATAAGCCATACCTGCTAGTCTTTTTAAAAGATTAGCAGGTTTTTTCATAACTTTTACCTGAAAAAACCTAACCGAACAGTAAATAGGGGTATACCCAATACTTTTCGGGTTTTGGGGGAAAGGGGAAAGGGAAAAGGTTTGAATTTACCTTTACCCGCAAACCCATTAACCTTTCCCCTAGTAGTTCGCTTTCGTGACTTGGCGGGGTAAAGGGGAAGGTGGGGCCCCCTCTGGGGATAAGGGGCAGGGGGAATGGGTAAAGGGTTTAAATCCCTTACCCTTTTCCCTTTCCCCTTTTCCCAGTCCTCACTTAGCATTTTTGGGTTGGCAGACTACTAGACCAAAAAAGAGATTGTTGGGTTTATCCGAAAAGTATTGGGGGTATACCCGCACAATCAAATTTTTTCAGTGATAAGTAATTAGGCGGACTTAATATAAAATCTCTAGCAGATTAGTAGGTAGATTGGCATGAGTGAAAGTACAGAAACGATTTTCAGCAAAATCATTCGTCGGGAAATTCCCGCTGATATTGTTTACGAGGATAATTTAGCCCTAGCATTCAAAGACATCCATCCCCAAGCACCCGTTCACATCCTCGTCATTCCCAAAAAACCCATTGCGACACTAGCTGAGGCTGAATCTG
Organism: Nostoc sp. DedQUE12b; assembly: GCF_034530835.1. Taxonomy (NCBI): domain Bacteria; kingdom Bacillati; phylum Cyanobacteriota; class Cyanophyceae; order Nostocales; family Nostocaceae; genus Nostoc; species Nostoc sp. DedQUE12b. Next base: position 11,016 of record NZ_JAVRCI010000070.1, read on the forward strand.
AGGATCATGCTGTGTTGGGGCATCTTTTGTTAACTGCTAAACGTGTTGCAGAAGAAGCTGGATTAAAAAATGGTTATCGAGTTGTCATCAATGCTGGTGATGACGGCGGTCAAACAGTCCATCACTTACATTTGCATATTTTGGGAGGACGGCAGTTGGATTGGCCTCCTGGTTGATTAGAGGCAGGGGGTAGGGTAAAAGGTATAAACTGAGTAGAATTGTGGGCAAAAGCACCCCTGCTCCCCTGCTTTTTAATATCAATGATCGGAGTGCTGAATTCTGGCAGCGCGTTTTCACTTGACTGTGCGGTAGTGTAAAAACAACTCACTTCCAACCTGACGAGTTTCTATGAGTTCTAGATGAGGAGCAGCATTGGGAAGAAAACCCTCTCCCTCCACTGGGCTAGGGGCGTGCTTTCCCCCAAAAATGATCGGCCAAATAGTCAACCACCAATCGTCAATTCGCCCTGCCTTAACTAGAGCAGCTGTTAAAGAACCACCTCCCAAAGCAACGACTTTGTGAATACCCCGCTCTGCCATCAAGGTGTAGGCCCGATCCCAGTCCAGGTCTGTATCTCCCAAATCAATTAATTCAGCCAGTTTTTGCAAGGTTGTTGTATCAGAACTGCTCTCTAAAGCAGTCCGTGTGGTAAATATCCATCGCTCAATGTCTTGACTCAAAAAAGGCAAGTCCGGCGATAAGTTAAGGGAACCTGAAACAACACAAGTAATCGGCTGAGGAGACTGGCCGCGAACCTCACGTGCTGCCAACAGTTCGCGATCGCGAATTGTAAAGGTTCCACCCTCAGCCCGAATTGTCCCTGCTCCTACCAGCAATAGATCGGCAAGGGAGGCTTGATATTCCAAGTGTGCTTGATCGACTACATCGGGTTCACGGGGCGCTTTCGGATCTACGGCACTAATTTTTCCATCGGCCGTCATGGCAAGAACTACAGTTGTTTGGATAGCTGACATGATTATGTTGTAACGATTCTTTATAATTTTACCTTTTTGAATCCCCTCAATACTTGAGAATGAATAGTTGTTGCGTTGTGCCTTAAATCGCTTTGTGAACTATGGCTGAAGGTGCTAAAAAACTGTTGTTGAATGATCCTCTCTACACAAGAGTTTTTTTACGCCTAAGAAACTATCATGCCTAAACACATATCTGCAATCGTCGTATTTGTCTTAACTTTAATTTTGGGGTTTGCATCTCCAGTTCAAGCTGCAACTCCCCGTTCAACTTGGGTAGTGAATGAAATTTACCAATATAATCATCCTTTTGCTTCTCAATTGCCTCAAGAACTGGCAACGAAGATGCAAAAGATGACAGCTAAAGATAGCCCTTTCACCTTTTACCGGGGGACGGCTCACATTTTTTATCGTGATATGCAGACCTTACCAAGTTCAGAATTTGTAAACTCTTCAACCTCAGCCATCTGGTTAGAAGGAGATATGCATCTGCAAAATCTTGGAGCGATCAGAGATAGCAAAGACAACAACGTTTTTGACACCACCGACTTTGATGAAGGCTATCTTGGCCCTTACGTTTGGGACTTGCGACGGATGGTAGTCTCCATTTTGTTGGTAGCTAAAGAGAATGGTCTTAATTCAACTGATGCTGAGGATGTTGTGCGAAATTTCTTGGATGCTTACTTCAATAAGATGAACGACTTTAAGGGAAGCAATGATGAACTGTCGTACCGTTTAGAACCCAGCAATACGAACGGTGTGGTCAAAGATTTAATTCAAAAGGCATCAGAGAAGAGCCGTTCTAAGTTTTTAAAACAGTACACGGTGCTAAATAACAGTAACAATCGCGTCTTCAAGACAGCCTCAAATCTCCAGCCTGTATCTAGCAGCACCTATTCTGACATTGCTGGGGCTATGAGCAGCTACATCACCTCAATTCCTATCAGTAAGCGCTACAACGACAGTTACTATACCCTCAAGAACATTCGGCTTAAATTAGGTTCAGGTGTTGGTAGTCTTGGGAAGTACCGATATTACTTGCTGATTGAGGGGCCAAGTTCAGCAACCGACGACGATCGCATTTTAGAGATGAAGCAGGAAGGCAGTAGCGCAGTTGCGATGGCGTTCCGCCCGCCGGAGGCGATCGCAGTTCCAGGTTTGCTACCGAGTTCAGTTTATGGAAACCAAGAAGGGGCAAGGGTGACAATCACTACGAAAGCGATGTTATCCAATCTCGATCCCTTAGTTGGCTATACTACTGTTAGTGACATCTCCTTTATGGTGCGTGAAAAATCACCTTACCAAGTGGACTTTGACTATAAGTTGTTAACCAGCAAGTCAAAATTCATGGATGCGATGGGATACGCAGGGAAAGTGGTTGCCAAAAACCATGCAATATCCGATCGAGACTACGATGCTGCGATTATTCCTGTCAGCGTTGACAAAGAAGTGACTGATATTGTGAGTGGTAATAAAGCTGTATTCAAAGACGAAATTTTTAACTTTGCAGTGGACTATGCAACTCAAGTCGAATATGACTACAGGAGTTTTGTAGATGCTTATAAACAAGGGGTGAAACTCTACTAGAACATTGATTCAGTATTCAGAGATTGTTTTAATCTACACCAACATCAAATAATTGCTCCAATGAATTCATTTTCTATGTACATCGTATTTAACCTGAGTTCGGGTTAAGCAGATTGAGGTAAAAGCCATTCCATCTGAAGGCTGGGTTTCTTAGGTTGATGGCAATAAGCGATTAATCCGCACAGAACGTTAACGCAAAAATTAACAGGACTACGGTGCCGTGAATGTTCGATTTGAGAAATATTCTTGAGTTGATCGTTAATAGTCTCAATAATCGAGCGTTTACGGGATAAGAGCTTGTCATGGAGATGCATCAAATGGTTTTTCATGTTGCGACGGGGTTTGGCAAAAAATTTAATGCCGAACTCTTGCAAAAGTTGAGAAGCCAGTTTTTGAGAGACATATCCGCGATCGCCAAATACTTTGCCAAACAGATCACTGAGGAAATCGGGAACTGGTTGACGGTCATCAATATTACCAGGAGTAAGAACCACATTTAAGAGTTGACCAAGTTCATTGACGACAAGATGAAGCTTAAACCCGAAAAACCAATCTACAGAAGTCTTTCCACGAGCGGCTAAATCTTCAAAAACCTTATGCCGATAAATCCGACGATTATGGCAGACCTTCAGACATGTTGAATCGATAAAACCGATACCCGTACACTGTCCAAAACAATGCTTCAGGTAAACGCATAAAGGTATCAAGGTTGATGGTATCCATTCAATGAATCGTTGATAACTCGGTAGCCCCGGAAAAGCACAACTCCATTGCTGTTTGACATGATTCAAATAAAAATGCTTGAAATTCCGGTAGTGATTTTGATGAAATGCAATCAGTATCGTCATTATTTCACTCAAACACAGACTTCTAGCCCGAATCCGTCTTATTCCTCCATGTACCAACAGCTTTTTGTGCCATTGGCTTTCAAACGCCTTACAAAAATCATCTACATGGCAGAACAAAAATTCTAAACTAAACATAGGACAGGTGCTGGATTTGACGTTATTTTCAGCTTACTACCTGTCCCTTTCCTTATCCCGAACTCAGGTTATTTAGCCTAGGTTTATCTTAAATGGTTCAAACAGATGTGCCATTAATATTGATTCCTTCTCTTGCTAGGTAAGACTCTCAGCATTTGGAACTAAGTTGTAAACACAGATTTGGTTTGAACTATAAAAACCTCTGTGACTAAATAGCAAACAGTTTTCCTCTCGGACAAAGTGCAGATTCAATAGAAGCACGCCTTGCTAAACTCCATATTGTGGCTTGATTTGCTGTAACTACAGGAATCTTTAAATCTGCTTCTAATTCCTCAATTACCTCAAATGTTCTCCATGCCGTACAGGGCAAGACAATAGCATCTGCATCTTTGTGAGATGCCTCTTTGATAAAAGTTGCGGCTTCATTGGGTAACTGATGCCAAAGGTAATTCTTTTTTGCTACTTCTTTTGACCGTTCATCACCTTTAAACGCCACTATTTCAAAAGGCGCTTTACTCAAAAACGTTTTTAGGGTTTGGTTATTCCATTCTGGATAAGGAGTGACTACAGAAATTTTCTTAATCTTTAGATATGCCAACGCTTCTAATAGAGCCAGAGCAGGCACAACAACAGGTACTCCTAACACCTGCGTCAAACGTTGCTCTAATTGTTCGGCAAAAATTCGCCCTCGGTAAAATGTTGCTGTTGTGAAGCCGTATGCTCCAAAATGTACCCTGGCTCTAGCTAATTTTTCTACTTCTTTAACAGCTTCTTCATTGATGTCATCCATTAGATTCATAGCTCTCAAATGCGTGTGAGCGTTGAGCAACCACACGATGGCTATGAATACTGACTTGACTGGAAAAAGCAGAGTGAAAGTCAGGCTCAAACGTGGTGTTACCTGCGGGTACTAGCAAGCCAAGACGGATTTGCCTATTAGAGCCAGCTTTCGAGTACATATAATACCTCTTTTTGACAAGCCTGATTATGTCTAGATATTTATTTAGTTACACCAATAATTAGGTATACATATTTTCAGGAAGACTGTACAATATACATACTACGTTAAATCGACCGACAAAGTGTAATATACCATCTAACTGACATAAATACCTGCCAGTCAATTATTTAACTGCACTAATCAACACATCTCGCCTTTGTCTTATTGCTTTAGTTTGAGTTGTGCAATCTCAAATAGTCTGCATCCACGATTATTACAAGGAAAAAATTTCATGAGTAACATACAACTGTACTTCGCCAAAGCCTCTACTTTCTCTCAACGGACTCGTGTAGTCTTACTAGAAAAAGGTATTGACTTCACCCCGATAGAAATTGACTTACAAAATAAACCAGATGGGTACACGCAGATTTCGCGCTATGGTAAAGTTCCGGCTATCAAACATGGGGATGTTGAAATTTACGAGTCCGCCATTATCAATGAATATCTAGATGAAGTTTTTCCAGAGCCACCTTTGTTACCCCGCGATCCCGCAGGTAAAGCGATCGCTCGGATTTGGATAGACTACGCCAATACTCGCCTTGTCCCGGCTTTTAACAAATTTTTACGTGGTAAAGATAGCCAAGAACAGGAACAAGGACGAAGAGAGTTCACAGAAGCACTTTTATATATTGAACAGGAAGGATTAGGCAAAGGTGATTACTTGTTAGGAGATCAGTTTAGCCTAGTTGATATCAGCTTCTATCCTTGGTTTGAACGTTTACCACTCTTAGAACACTTCCGCAAATTCACATTACCAGCAGAAACACCTCGTTTGCAGACATGGTGGAACAGCTTAAGCGATCGCTCCTCAATCCAAGCAGTAGCAAACCCTGTGGACTTCTATTTGCAAAGATTCGCCAAAGTTCTCGGTGAACCTGTTCCCGTTGGTGCATCTCAAAAATAAGACGTATGGATTCACAGAAATTAACCAAAATCCAAAATGGGATAACCTATGAGCTTAAATAACCAAGTTATAGACAGACCGATTTCCCTGGATCTGCCATCCGTAGAGGCCAACCTCAGTTACCTGATTCCAACGGCAGAAAAACCCGTTAACTATACTTATGAACCGCCAGCCGGGATTCCCCGCACGAATGCAACTTATCAGACGTACAAACTGCCAATTTACAATGCTCGTTCTATCTCAGAGAACATCTCGTTAGATCGAGAAGGATTCGCCTTTACTGGACATAATACTAATGTCCGCAACTTTTACGATGAAGACGAAGTACGCCGCGTCTACTATCCAGAAGCCGAGCAATTGTTAAAAGAGGTGACAGGCGGAACTAAGGTAGTCATATTCGATCACACCTTGCGTAACGCTGGTCAGTCAAAGCCAGGTGAGAATAATATTAAAGAACCCGCCAAACGCGTACACAACGACTTCACCGCCAAATCTGGCTATACTCGCGCCCGTTTGGAACTAGCAGCGCGAGGTATAGATGATGAGAATATTGAGACGTTACTAAAACAACGATTTGCCATCATCAATGTTTGGCGAGCGATCGCACAACCAATCCAAGAGTCACCCTTAGCACTGTGTGACGCGCAAAGTATCGCATCCACAGACCTTGTAGCTGGCGATCTTGTGTACCGCGATCGGGTTGGTGAGACATACGGAGTCACGTATAACTCCAAACATAAATGGTTCTACTTCCCGCAAATGCACAGAGACGAAGCACTATTTATCAAATGTTTTGACTCCGCAGAAGACGGATACGCCCGTTTTGCTGCCCATACAGCCTTTGAAGATCCCACCAGCCCAGCTAACGCTCCTCCACGAGAAAGCATCGAACTCCGAACATTGGTCTTTTACCCCGCATAAATCGCAAAAACTTGTCTCAAACTCTTACTATCTGCGCCTCTGCGTCAAACAAATTACACCAGTTTTCATGTATTGAACCACACCGTTCGTAGGGGCGCAAGGCCTTGCGCCCCTACTAGCGATCGCCCACATAAACTCAAAATGAGCTAAATTGTAGAAGAAGTTCGGCAGCTAAACAGGGCAATTAATTGAAGTTTTTGAAGCTACTAAACTTGGTCAAGCTGCGTAGTTTTATCGTGTAACGTAAAAGTAGTATTTAATGAAGTAGCTATTTGTGTAAAAACCTCCTTTGCTGGTGAAGCATATTCACTTATAGCAATCGGATTTCCAGTATCACTACCGCTACAAATGCGGGGATCGATAGGAATTTGTCCCAATAGAGGCGCTTGTAATTCTGCGGCTAGTTGTTCGCCGCCACCACTACCAAAAATCGGTGTGCGTGAACCACAATCACCGCAAATTAAATAACTCATATTTTCAATGATGCCAAGCACAGGAACACCCACTTGGCGAAACATATATATATTACGCCGTACATCTGCAACAGCTACTTGTTGAGGAGTTGTCACTAAAATGACTCCACAAATTGGGCTTTCTTGGATAATTGTAATTTGAGCATCACCTGTACCGGGAGGTAAATCTATCAATAAATAATCTAATTCTCCCCATTCCACATCTTGCAAAAATTGCGTGATAATTTTATGCAATACAGGCCCCCGCCATGCCAACGGACGATTTGCTTCTGCAAGTAAACCCACTGACATTATTTTTATTCCTTGAACTTCTAGAGGTAAAAACTTATCACCTGTGGGAGTATTAATCACTTGAATATCAGCTTTTCCTAAACCCAACATCTGAGGGACATTGGGGCCATAAACATCAGCATCTAATAGTCCTACTTTTGCACCTTGTAATTTTAAAGCTGCGGCGATATTAACGGCTGTTGTGGATTTGCCCACACCACCTTTACCACTAGAAACTGCAAGAGTTGTTTTAACACCGGGAATTGTACAAATTTGAATATAAGTTTTTTTACACCAAGATAAAGATGATAATTTAGATTGAATTTCTGGCTGTAATTGGTGCTGATGAGAACCAATATATAACCGTAAGTAAATATAGTCATCAACTATGCGGAGATTTCGCACCATTCCCAAACTAACAATGTCATTATTTAAAATAGGTTCGATGATTTCTTTGAGTACTTGGACAACTTCTTGCTGATATAAATTAGTATCTGGTTTTACGCGATTTTCTGGATGCTGAAAGGGGGATTGGTGGTTAGACATGGTTAAGAGAAGCTTAGGGATCAGAAATTTGCTAGTTGCAGTATAGTAAAAGCGATCGCTCTGATTTAGATCCTCTGCAAAACTTCTCTCGCTCTTCAATGGAAACTCGGTATTTAGGGGCGATTTGGGGAGTTAGGTCATCAGCGTAGATGCGAAGCAGCTTGTCGTCAGACATCGCTACAATCAAACGATTGTGAACTTGATGCCAAAGTTCAGGCTGTTCCAAATACGGGTTCATTCCAGGAAATGGATTGTCCATTAGGTTTTCCCTTAATTATTTACTACTCCCTTGAAACTATTCAATCTGTTTGAATCTTCTGAATTGCACGTTGCGCTTGGATGGATACCTCTTTGTCAGGATCATCTAAGGCTTGTTGTAGGGGGTTAATAACGTCGGGATGAGCTAAATTTCCAAGTGCGATCGCAGCTTCTTTGCGGACATCTGCATATTCATCTGTTAATGCTTGAATTAATCTTGACATAACTTGAATATCTGGAATTTTTTGCAAAGCTTGTGCTGCTGATTTACGCACTTGCCAATGTTCATCATTTAAAGCTATTTCTAATGCTGAAACTGCTTGATTATTTGCATGAATAGCCAGAGATTTCGCTGCATTCCGGCGAACTTGCCAGTCACTATCATTTGTAAGTGCTTGACAAAGTATTTTAATCACTTCTGCATCTTGTAAATGTTCTAAAGTTAAAGCAGCAGCACGACGTACACTTGCTTCTTCATCAAAGATTAAATTTAAAGCTTGCGGACATTTTTCTAGTTGATTGATATATCGCAGTGTCGTCACAGCTGCTTCTCTTAACTCAGGATTTTTTGATTCTAAAAATGGTAAAATGTCGGGTAAAGATTGAACATCATGTATTTTCCGCAAAAGCACCAAAATATTTAATTGAATATTTACATCATTACTTTGGAGTTTATCTAGTAAAAGTAACAATTCATCTTGTGTAACTAACTCGTTTAATGCTGATACGGCTTCAGTACGAATATCTGTATCTGGTGAACCGAGGCATTCAATTAACGCAGGGATGGCAACAGGATTAGCAATTTCCCAAAGGGCAGATATTGCTATTTTCTGAACAGTAAAGTTTTCGTCTTTCAAAGCAATGATTAAAGCATCGATTGTTTCGTCATCGCCGAGATGTTGCAAGGTTTTGACAGCTACTATACGATCATTTCCGTCAGGCGATCGCAACATTTCTAGCCAATGGTTGAGGTCATCATTCATTAATTTTTACCCAGATAGTTAACGTAATAAAAAGGGAATTTGCACAGTAATTGCATTGGTTGGACATTCTTTTTCACAAGGTAGACAAAACCAACATTCATCATATTTCATGTAGGCTTTGCCTGTTTCTGGATTTTTTGCCAATACATCCAAGGGACAAACTTCAATACAGGCTGTGCATTTTTCTAGACATTTAGATTCATCAACGATTACAGGAACATCTATTCTCTGATTGATTAAAGCCATAAAATAACTCCATGATTTTGTATTGAAACTGCTTAACGGTAAAATAAATAGGGTAATATTACATGAATGATCTCACGATTTTGGGTTATCTAGATGTATACGATGCAGTTCATTCAAATGTTTAAATTACAGACGATGAGCAGGCAGACAGTGAGTGGTAAATGTATTAATTAACTGTATATCTTTCAATAAATCAATTTTTTATGAAAAGTAAATGATTGTTTGATATTAGTATAGCCAATTTTCTCATAAAATAAGTGTGCCTCTTTGCGTTTAATATTAGAAGTGAACAAAATATTCTCACATCCAGCCAGAAAAGCCCACTGCTCAATTTGCTGCATTAAAGAACGTCCAATTCCATTATGTCGATAATCTTTATCTACAACTAAACCCCAAATAATTGCTGAAGTTTGCCTAACTATCAAATCAGAAATATGAGCATGTGCCCAGCCAATTACATATTCATTTGCTAAAGTTGCAACATACACAATGTGAGAATTATTATTTTTAATTTTAGCAAGACGTTGCTCTATTTCTTGATTTGTCACAGTAAATCCAAGTTGTTCGTCGCAAAGAACAGCTATTCTCTCTGCATCCTTAATCTCTGCTTGTTTAATTTTAAATTGCTCAACTAGAGTAAATTGATTTGTCATTATTTTCAGTAACCCGACATCAAGCGATATTAATTTTAGCGAATAATTAAATATAAAAAATAAGTTTAGCATTGATTTTATCTAATAAATTGAGAAATATCATGTAAATATTTTCTATTTTCCCGGTATCATGTGTTAGGTTCCACTACATTCCACCCAACCTACAGGAGAGAGCGATCGCACTGCATATTTATCACTACAGCAATTTTTTATAAAAAGTTAATGATTGCTTGATATTGCTATAGCCAATTTTCTCATAAAACAAGTGAGCTTCTTTGCGTTTAATATTAGAACGTAACAGAACATTATCACATCCAGCCAGGGAAGCCCACTGTTCAATTTGTTGCATTAAAAAACGTCCAATTCCACTATGACGATAATCTTTATCTACAACTAATCCTAAAAGAATCGCTGAAATCGGAATAACTATTGAATCACAAATAGAAGCGTGCGCCCAAGCAATTACATATTCATCTTCTACAGTGGCAACATACACAATATGAGCATCGTTATTTTTAATTCTAGTAAGGCGTTGCTCTATTTGTTGATTTGTCACAGAATATTCAAGTTGTTCGCAAAGACTAGCAATTCTCTCTACATCTTTAATCTCAAATTGTCTAATTTTAATTTTTTCACTTACACTAACTTTATTTGTCATAATTTAATTTTCAATTACAATTATTTAGTTATCTAGGGTTGCACGGATAAAACGATAGCCTATATCAATCTCTGTCAAATTGTGAATATTGCCATATTTTTTAGTCCATTTTCCACTACTTAAATCTGCTGCAAGTAACTTTACTCCTTGCTCTATTAAATCTTGACTAGCTAAAGCAAAAGATGATATTCCTGCACGTACTTCTGCTTGAAGATATAACTCTGGCCGTCTCCAGCCGGCTGCTGCGAATAAATCAGATAAATCGTATGGTAATAAAAGGGGTATAGCTTCAACACGCCTTTTAGTATTACTCTGAATTAAATTAACCTGTTCGTTAAGTGGTAAAAATCGTAACGCATCTTTCCACAAAAACGGAAAATAATCATAAAGCCATATCTTCTGAGCTAATCTAATATCAAAAGTTAACAAAATTATTGCCCCATCTCTAATTATTCTGTGCATTTCCTGAACAGCTTTTTCGAGATGAGAAAAGTGATGAATTGCCAGGATACTTACAACTCCATCAACAGACTGATCTGGTAGAGATAAATTTTCTGCATAGCCAGTAAACCACTTAATTTGCTGATGTTCTACTGCTTGTTTTCGCATAACTATAGAAGGTTCAACAGCATTAACAAGAAATCCTTTATTAGCTAGCGCTAGACTGTAACCACCAGTACCAGCGCCGATGTCAGCAATAATGCTACCTTTGGGTAAATTGAGTAAATCAATTAATTTGTTAACAATACGGATATCAGGAACGCGAGTTTTTGAGTATTGTTGACCAATTGAATTATATATAGACATATTATAAAAATCTTGAAAATAATTTACAATAAAATATTTAAAATTTAACTTTAGATGAATAAATAAAAAATCTGTTAGTTAAACAATTGCAGCAAATTTAATAGTTCACTTATCATAAACTTTGGTTTTGCTTCTTGTGGTAAATTTTGATTTTTTTTGTTGTAATAGCAAAAATCCATTTTGACTTGTGTTGCTCCTGTATAGTCGTGCTTTAGAGAATCTCCAACGTAAAGAACTTCTGCTGGTGTTAAATTTAATCTAGATAAAGCATGATGGAATATCTCAGGAGATGGTTTAGCAAAACCAATTGCTTCAGAAACTACAATTTCTTCAAAAAAATGTTCAATTCCAGCAGCTTGCATTCTCGGTAATTGCGCTGATACAAACCCGTTTGTAATGACAGCCAAACGATAATTGCGTGCGAGAACAGTTAGCACTTCATTTACATCAGGTTCCATTACGCCCGAATGATTAAAAATTTGCCAAAAACTTTGACTAAGATTGCTGATTTGATCTGTTTGTATATCTAATTGAGCAAGTGTACTTCGATAAGACATCTCGATTAACTCACTAGGAGAAAAGATATCTCGCTGTCGCCAATACTTAGAATTATAAGTTTCAAAAACTTGAAGAAAAATAGTCTCCGTGACTCCATTTAAATCTAAAGATACTGCACAATCTTCCAATGCGCCAAGAATAGCTTGGCGTTCACATAGCTCAAAATTCAACAGTGTATTATCGAGATCAAAAATTATGGCTTTATAACTCATTCAATTTTTTAATTCACAAAAATGCTTTCTTCCATAGTTGAAAGGTTTCTAATTATTTTTAGTATTTCTCTGAAATCTGGACTATAAAATTTATAATTTTTATCATTAGGCTTCCTGACTAAAATTGCTTGTATACCTGCCCGTAATGCTCCATTGATATCAGCACTGTAGCTATCACCTATCATTATACATTCTCTTTTTTCAATCTTTAAATCATTGATGACATGAGTATAAAATTTGAGGCTAGGTTTCTCATGTCCAATTTTTCCAGACGTATATATTTCTTCAAAGTATTCTGTAATATTTAATTCGCCAATGATTTCGTGTAACTCAGGTATATGATTTGATAAAATTATATTTTTATAATTATTCTTGATTGTATATTGTAAAGTAGGAATTACATCATCATATAAATGCCATTTTTCAATATTCTTATATTCATTTTGGACTTGGAAAGCATATTTTATTGCCTGATTTCTATTTATCCCTACTCTCTCATATATTTCTGCAAAGTATTCATTCATGTATTCCCACCATGTTTTTTCATTAAACAATAAACTATGGGGAGTTTCAGGCGAGTGCCAAGGAAAGACATTCTTCAAGAATGGTCGAATATCTTCTAAATCTATATTGTAGATTCCATTCAATATTAAAATTGAATGTAATGTTTCACTCCACATTCCTTGACGATAACCTAGTGTATTATCAAAATCCCAAAATAAATATTTCATATTTATTTCACTGCTATATCATAAATTTCATGATGTAAATTTACATCTACAATGTAAGTATCTACAGGACGCTTAAACAATACCATTTGTCCTGATTCATCTTTCTTTAAGTTGACATAACAAAACCATTCATCATCATTTTTATCTGGATAATCTAAGCGGTAATGATAAAGTCCCCAACGAGTTTCTTGACGATATAATGATGCTCTGGCTGCCATTTCTGCACAGTCACGAATAAAGTGAACTTCTAGACTACGCATCAATTCATGAGGGTCACGAGCGCCCATTAAATCTAATGTTTCTTGATATTGCACAAAATGTTTTAAACCAATCTCGATTTTATTACCTGATTTTGGTGGTTGCAGATAATCATTAACTAAGCGTCTTAATTTATATTCTACTTGGGTGTGAGGTACACCATTCGGACGAGCTAAAGGTGCGTAAATTCTGGCTTTTTCAGCTTCTAAAAAATCTGTGTCTGGTTCGATAAAATCTAAATCTTCGATATATTCAATGGCATGAGTTCCGGCTATACGACCAAAAACAAATGCCCCAATCATGTAATTATGGGGAACGCTGGCCATGTCTCCAGCTGCATATAAACCTGGAATGGTTGTTTGAGCATTTTCATTTACCCACACACCAGAAGCACTATGACCGCTACATAAGCCTATTTCAGAAATGTGCATCTCTATGCCGTGAGTGCGATAATCTTCATTTCTACCTTGATGAAAACGTTCTCTACTCGGTCGTTCATTCGCCCACAGTATAGATTCAATTTCTGCAATTGTATCTTCATCGAGATGGGTCATTTTCAATTGGACTGGCCCTTTACCAGAATTTAATTCTTTCCAGATTTCCAACATCATTTGACCACTCCAATAGTCACAGCTAATGAAGCGATTTCCCTCGGCGTTGGCTGTATGTGCGCCAAAAGGCCCTGCAACATAGGCACAGGCGGGGCCGTTGTAATCTTTGATTAAAGGATTAACTTGAAAGCATTCAATATTACTAAGTTCTGCACCTGCATGATAAGCCATTGAATAGCCATCTCCGGCATTAGTAGGATTTTCATAAGTGCCATAGAGATAGCCGGAAGCAGGTAATCCCAATCTGCCACAAGCACCTGTACATAAGATAACGGCTTTAGCTTGAATGACAATATAATCACCGTTTCTGACATCAAATCCTACTGCACCAATAGCACGTCCGGCTTTGACTAAGACGCGGGTTGCCATGACGCGATTTGTCACTTTGACTTTGTGGCGTTTAACTTGTCGGGTGAGAATGGTTTTGAGGTCTTTTCCTTCTGGCATGGGTAAGACATATTTACCTACACGATGCACTTGTTTTAAGTCATAGTTGCCTTGGGCATCTTTTTGAAATTTCACACCCCAACTTTCTAATTCTTGGATGACTTCGTAACCTAATTTGCCTGTTTGATAAATGGCTTTTTGGTTGACAATGCCATCGTTAGCAAGGGTGATTTCGCGCACGTATTGTTCTGGTGTGGAATGTCCGGGAATAACTGCGGTATTCACGCCATCCATACCCATTGCGATCGCACCACTCCGTCGGATGTTAGCCTTTTCTAAGATCAGCACCTCTGCATCGGGATTCGCTTGTTTGGCTTTAATTCCAGCCATTGTTCCGGCCGTACCGCCACCGATGACAAGTACATCCGTTTTTATTTGTTGGGTATTGATGTCCATAAGCTTTTGCGAGTAGGGAGGAACTTCTAAGATTTATTACCGTTCCAAACGATATCTTTGACTTGGATTTGCTTGGGAATTAGCTTGATTTTGTGAAAAGTATCGGCAATGTTTTGTTGCTGAGTGATTACTTCATCTGTTAGCGGTAAAACGCCATACTTTCGTCGTTTTTCGGCAATTTCTAATGCTGCTGCGGGAATCCCTAACTCTGGTTCTAAAAACTTGGCAACTTCTTCTGGATTATTTGTTGCCCATTCATTTACAATGCTTACTTCATCTAACAGGGTTTTCAACAAATCTGGATGAGAATTAACAAACTCTTGACGCGCAAGATAGTAACCCCGATTCGGTGCTAAATTTGTCGCATCTGTTAATTTTCTAACCTTTGTGTCGTGTTCAACTGCTGCTAGGTAAGGGTCCCAAATTGCCCAAGCATCAACGTTACCACCAGTAAATGCTGCACGGGCATCTGCTGGTGTTAAATGTGCTGGTTGAATGTCACTATACTTTAATCCGGCAGCTTCTACAGCTTTGACAACAAGATAGTTAGTGTTCGAGCCTTTAGCAAAGGCTAATTTTTTCCCCTTAAGGTCAGCAACCGTTTTAATTGGTGAATCTTTCGGTACAATAATTGCTTCGGCTTTGGGACTCCAAGGATCGTAAGCAACATAAACCAAGGGAGTACCTCCGGCTTGGGCAAATATTGGTGGTGATTCACCTGTATAGCCAAAGTCAATACTACCTGCGTTCATTGCTTCTAGCATGGGTGGACCGGCGGGAAATTCTGCCCATGTCACCGAAGCACCAGCAGTCGTTAAAGTTTGCGCTAAGTTACCTCGATTTTTGAGAGCACTGAGAATAGTCGCCGCTTTTTGATAGCCGATACGAACTACCACACCTTGATTTGCTGTCTGTGTTGCTACAGAGCTACCTGTATTGTTGGCAGAACACGCAGATATCACAAGAGTCAAACTTAACCCACACGTAAAGAATAAGGCAAATATGCCAATTCTGAATATTTCATAATTTTGAAGAAGGCTGCTGACAATCTTCATCAGTCGATTTGCTAAATACTTAGTGAACATACATACATTTAAACGATAAGCAACATAATACTACGATAAATCAGGCAATTTACCGTATTTTATGATGGAATATTCACATATATAAGCTGCAAATGCAAGCTCCGAAAAAGTATGTCTAGGGGTAAAACACTTAACCTGACCAAAAACTTGCACTCCATGACTGCAAAGGCTTGATTCTTAGTTGTATCCCTCTCCTAAGAATCAAGCCTACTGAAATTAACTTTGATAGGGGCGCGGCAGTTGGCGTAGTTTATGAGCAGTATCTAATTCACTATTGTTTTTTCTGCCATATCCCCAACCCAAGATGCGACGATATTCACCCATGATGCCACTTTCAATTAATTCATCCTCATTGACTGCAACATTGGTATGAGATTCGGGCGCAACATAGAGCGCATCCGCAGGACAATATGCTTCACACATGAAACAAGTTTGACAATCTTCCTGTCGGGCGATCGCAGGTGGTTGGTTTGGTACGGAGTCAAAAACATTAGTAGGACATACTTGAACACACAGATTGCAATTGATACAGAGTTTATGGCTGACAAGCTCGATCATGATTCTGTTCCTATTACAACTTTGATACAGAGGGTGTGGTTTGAGTGGTTAGTGCTGGTGGTGTAGCGATGGCATCCTTAATCCAATCGCGCCTCACCCAAAGTCTTTCTAACCCACCGGTTGCTTGGTAATAACGCTGATTTGGATCGGTTTCGGGATAGTCCACACGAATATGTTCGCTGCGGGTTTCCGTGCGGTGTAAAGCACTAAAATATGCCCATCGCGCTACAGCCGTCAGAGCAGCCGCTCGACGAGAAAATTCCACATCGCGCACTGTATCTTGTTTCGGGTTCCCTTGTACTTGCTGCCACAGCGTTTCTAATTTGGCGAGGGAATCCAGAAGTCCCTGCTCAGAACGCAGGTAGTTCTTCTCCAACGGGAACATCTGCTCTTGTACACCGCGCACGATCGCCTCACTATCGAATGTTTCAGAAGATGGTGAAGGCGATGGCGTTCCGCCCACCGCAGGCGATCGCAATCCCACTTGACCAGCAGGACGCGCAACCCGTTCATTTGCTTGAGCGCCCAAACTTTTCGCAAAGCTAGCTGCCCCAACTCCAGCCCATTGTCCTGTAGAGATTGCCCAGGCAGCGTTAGGGCCACCACCTCCAGAAGCTAACCCGGCTAAAAACTCCCTTGATGCAGCATCACCGGCGGCGTAGAGTCCAGGAACCTTTGTACCACAACTATCATCGGTCAAACGGATTCCACCTGTACCACGGACTGTACCTTCTAAAATTAGTGTTACAGGCACTCGTTCTGTATAGGGATCAATGTCAGCTTTTTTATACGGTAGAAAAGCGATGAAATGAGACTTTTCAATCACTGCCTTGACTTCAGGTGTGGCTCGATCCAAACGAGCATAAACGGAGCCTTTGAGCAGGGCATTAGGAAGAAACGATGGATCGCGACGACCATCGACATAGCCACCAAGATCATTACCTGCTTCATCGGTGTAACTAGCCCAGCCAAAGGGAACTCCTCGTGTCACTGTGGCATTGAAAGCGGTCGAAATTGCATAGTGATTGGAAGCTTCCATACTAGAGAGTTCGCCACCAGCTTCTACTGCCATCAGCAGCCCATCACCGGTATTGGTATTGCAACCTAATGCTTTACTTAAGAATGCACAACCGCCATTTGCCAAGACCACTGCACCAGCACGAACGGTATAGCTACGACGATGTTGCCTCTGCACACCTCTTGCCCCAGCTACTGAGCCATCGTCAGCCAATAAAAGTTCTAGAGCCGGACTTTGGTCGAGAATTTGCACACCAACACGCAAAAGGTTTTTGCGAAGTACTCGCATATATTCAGGCCCATAATAACTCTGGCGCACAGATTCACCATTTTCTTTGGGGAAACGATAGCCCCAATCTTCCACTAAGGGCAAACTGAGCCAAGTTTTTTCGATCACACGCTCAATCCAACGTGAGTTAGCGAGGGTTTTTCCTATGCGATAACGCTCCGATAAAACTTTGTCCCAATTCTCTGGAGAAGGAGCCATGATGCCATTACCACTAGCAGCGGCTGCACCACTCGTACCCAGAAAACCTTTATCAACAATGATGACTTTGACTCCTTGGGATGCGGCTGCCCATGCTGCCCATGCTGCGGCAGGGCCGCCACCAATTACCAGCACATCAGCAGATAGTTGTAGTTCATTTTCTGTTAGCAATTCCTTTTCTCCTTTTTGGCAGTCACATACTTCTTTGGCACTGTGAGCGGCTTCTACAGGCAAAAATCTAATTGCCTGCATTTTAAGCACCACTTAATTTGTCATCGGTGCAGTCTTCGCCAATGAGTTTCTATAACTGGCGTGTTTTGCTCATCTGCTTTTTTGTCTATAAACTTGCGCTAGCAGTAGCCATACCGGAGGTATCGCTGATTTGTCTGGCTAAATTATGCAGTAGATAGAGTTTGCATAATATATACAAAGAGTGTATGGCAAATCACAGTTAACATGATACTCTAATTGTTAGTTTATCAAACATTAAGTATTACAAGTTAATTCTTATCCGGTTGGAACTGGTGCAATAATTGTCGGTTAAGGAGAAAAAACCTTTAACCCAAACCCAGTAACCTTTTCCCCAAACCAAATTCCAGTTTGAAATTCTTAACCGAGCAGTATTGGGAACTGGTCTACTTGAAGCCGAATCACAGAGGGAAAATAAATTAGCGATCGCGTGCGTTCATAACTAGCATCACTAGCATCAATCGGTTCATCTGGCGCATGGAGAGGGACAAAATTACCTCTAACAGGGGCCCAAATACCGTAGCGTGGTTCTGACATTTTTACCTCCAAGTTAAATGGGGACGGGGGAGATATATCTTGTTTTTTATCCTCACCTATGCAAATCTCATAATATACTACTATAAATCGATAGATTTATAGTAGTATATTTATTGTAAGTGCAAAGATAGATGGCAAAAACCATAAACTCTATCGAGATTATTACAGATGTTAAGCCATTACTATTTTATCCCGCCGCCTTAGCAAAGATGACCTTAGGTATATTAGAGGTATCTACTCAACATGAGTGTGACCCAGAGTTTGCGATCTTTCAAGTCTAAAAACTACCGTCTATTTTTTGGTGGTCAAAGTTTATCTATGATTGGTAGTTTTATGACAGAAACTACCTGTGCATGGCTAGTTTATTCTCAAACAGAATCAGTAGCTTTACTGGGCTTAATTGGTTTTCTGAGCCAGGTTCCTAATTTAATAGTTAGCCCTTTAGCTGGTATTTGGATAGAGCAGTTTAATCGACGTAATATTCTAATTACCGCGCAATTTATCATGATGATTCTCTCGTTAGCTTTAGCAATTTTTGCTTTAACAGGAATAATCAGTATTTGGCAGATAATTTGTGCAAGTATATTGCAAGGTTTACTCAGTAGCGTTGAGATACCTGCTCGCTATGCTTTCATAATGGACATAATTGAAAATAAAGAAGATATTACTAATGCAACCGCTCTTCATTCTTCTTTACTTAGCGGTTCACGGATTATAGCTCCGGCGATCGCAGGAATTATAATTGCTAGTCTTTCTCCTGGGCACTGTTTTTTAATTGATGGTATTAGTTATATGGCTATCATTACAGCTTTGTTAGCAATTAAAGTTAACAAACTAATAATGGTACGCCGGAATTATCAAAATAATATTTGGCAGAATTTAAAAGAAGGCTTTATATATGCTTATTATTTTTTGCCTATTCGCTCAATTTTACTATTGATAGCATTACTCAGTTTTTTGGGAATGCCGTATTTAAGAATTATGCCTGCTTTTGCAATTCAAATTCTTCAAGGAGATTCTACTACTCTGGGTTTCTTAACAGGAGCCTCAGGACTGGGGGCATTATTTGGTGGCATTTATTTAAGTTCTCAAACAAATTTAGTTAGGCTTGGTAAAATTATTGCCTTTGCTCCGGCTATATTTGGTACAGCATTAATTACCTTTTCATTGTCGAGAAGCTTTTGGTTTTCTTTAATGATAGTTCCAATAATAGGTTGTAGCTATATTTTAGAGTATTCATCTAGTAATTCTGTTTTACAAATAATATCAGATGATGAAAAAAGAGGTCGGCTCATGGGTATATATAATATGTCAGTTATGGGAATCATTCCATTTGGGAATTTATTTATAAGTGGATTAGCAAGTATATTTAATGTAACAAATGTTTTAATTTTTGGAGGCTTGTCTTGTATTCTTGGTTCAATTATTTTTTACAATATGTTACCAAAAATTGAAAATTTATTGCACCCAATTTATGTCAGTAAAGGAATATTGGATGAATAGCTTATACTTACAGCTTATTGCAAGTAAATGAAGTACATAGGTAAGAAAACAACATTGTTGTGTCCTCACAATCATCTGTACCTTACCCTACGGGTGACGCTCCTGCGTCGCTAACGCTACGCTAACAGCAGTCGCTCATGGGGGGAACCCCCAAGACCGTTGAAAAGATGAAACCTAGTCAAAGCAGGGTGTTGGGGGTAGGGTGTTGGGTGTAGTGTTAAGAAAATTGAATTTTAGTGCATCAAATAGAACAATTCGCTCAGTAGCAACAGTTACTGCTTTAACAATTGTCGTAATTAATCCGACTAAATAGGGTTGAGGATTACGTCATTGCAAGATTGAAACCACTTAGAACCGCCAAAACCTCCAGTAACGTAGTTTCTGCTAAATTCTGGGACTCTTCCGTTCCAGCCTGGTGGAACACTCAAATTAAGAACCCCTCCAGAACGGATTCCACCTCTAGGAACATCAGCCCATTGCCCGATAACCGTATCGCCAATTCTTGTTCCCTTGTATACATTAGTCCAGGTTCTTCCATCATCAGCGCTCATTCCCAGCCACCAAATTTCATTGCCAATTTGCCTAACGTAATAGGTGCCTCCGTCATCCGAACGCCAAATTCCATTGAAGTCTGGAGACGCAACACATAAAGCTTGCACTGGCTGGTTTAGCACTAACGGCATGGTTACAACTGAAATCGGAATCACTGACAGGGCTACAAGTGTTGATAATCCAAAACCGAGTTTTTTAACTTTCTCTTTTTTTGGCGAAGGTATTTTTGTTCCAT
The DNA here is from genome assembly GCF_034530835.1 of Nostoc sp. DedQUE12b. NCBI lineage: Bacteria > Bacillati > Cyanobacteriota > Cyanophyceae > Nostocales > Nostocaceae > Nostoc > Nostoc sp. DedQUE12b. The sequence goes on from NZ_JAVRCI010000070.1 coordinate 31,712, forward strand.
CACTGTTGGTATCTATATTGTTAGATATTACATCGCCATTGGCATTGTAAGTATAAGTTGTAGTTGAGGTCATAAATTTGTGTTCCTTGATAAATAACTGTATGACTCCACAAGATATGCTCTTGCGTATATCTGCACACAAGCGCAGAAAAAGGAAAAATATTTTTGACTTTTGACTTACGCTTTGCAGTATTTAGGACAATCTAATATTTTATTTTTAAGCACAATCAATTATTAGTGAGAAAATCTAATCGGGTCAGTTGACCCGACTAGATTGAGCGTTTTGCTTATTAGCTGAGATTTCTGAGAGGATGTTTAAAAAGGGCCGGCTTGAGCCTCAAGTGCGACTCAGGGGTGCAATCTCAAATCCCAAAACTCCGATTCTCTCGTAGCAGTTTTTCGGTAGCCAGGGTAGTGAAACACGCGCTAGAGGACTTTTCAAACACCCTCTGACTAGTTATTTGATCTCAACTAAAACAGGACAATATAACCTGAGAGATTCAAAACAGGAAATTCACTTGAGATTTACCTATTCGGTTATGCTATATAGTATATAGCTCAATATCTTGGGCATAAGAAGTCCTGGCGTCGTATCTAAATGCATATTTACCTCCATCAGCCAAATTGTATGTGCGCAATTGGACTCCTTCAAGACCAAAATCATAGTCAAACTTAATTATTCCTCCTTGCCCAGTAGTCCATTCCGAATCCCCGTATGGGCGGACTGTTAGTGTTCCATCAACCGTGTAAGGTATCCGAAGACCCGTTTCGTTATAAATAGTAAATGTCTCTAGTCCGCCGCTAAGTGTTTCAGCATCATTTTCGTTTAAATCAACAAATAGATGTTGGTTAGCAGAAGTGCTTTCGAGCATTGTGTTAATATTCGACATGGTTTTTTTCCTTTTTTAGTTGATTGATATTTTCTTTAAGCCCCGTGCGGGACTGATTAAATCAGTTTTCATTCACCTTATTTGCACGTTTTTTGTAGTACTTAATAGGTGAACTTCTCTGATATCACTCTCTACGATGACTTTTAGTCTTTATGCACTTGGATCAGAAAAATTTTGAAAAATCTGTTAAATCCTTACCCAGTAAGGATTTAGCTTTTATACCTATGGCTGTATAATTGAAATCAGCTATGTTTCAAACAGCGGCAAGTATTCCATGCAACCCCGACAGGGCATTGTTGAAATCTTTTCTACCTTTGTGCAATTTGATCTAGATCAATTTAGTGGTTGGGCAACAGATGCCAAACTGCGACGCAGTATGAAAGTTTGCCTAGAGTCGTCAACTGAGAAATCAGATACCTTTTGGGCGCTTTACTGGTATAGAGTTTGGCAGACTCAATCTAGTGCTGTAGCACTTGCACATATTTCTGCTTATTTACAAGAGGTGTGCTATTGGACTGCCAGAAAATTCGCCCTCAACTTTCCCACGCAGTCGTCTGTAGCAGACTGTTTTCAGATGGCGATCGCTCATATTAACAAAATACTCAAAACTTTCAACCCTCAATACAGTTCGCATTTAAAAGCCTATGCAGAATTAGTTTTTGAATCGATTATCAAAGATGCACTGCGCTTACACCGGGAAGCAGACATTTGCTCAGACTGGGCATTATTGCATAAACTCAGCCGTAAACGACTAGTGCAGTCATTACAAAATGCCGGATTTAACGCCGAAAGCATCGAGAGTTATGTTTTAGCCTGGGAATGCTTTAAGGAACTCTACACAGGTGATAATATAAAAATTCGTCAGCTGACCAAACCAGACGCTCGGACTTGGGAGGCTATTAGTAATCTTTATAATGCAGAACGTTTCAGCCGATTGAGTTCACCCACTGCCGCAGTCAATCAGCAAACTATAGAAACCTGGGTATTATCTGCTGCTAAAGCTGCCCGTACTTTCCTCTATCCTAAGTTTGTTTCCGCAGACGCTCCCCTGAAAGAAGATGAGGGTAATTTATTAGATATATTGCCTGTAGATTTGCAAACATCTTTACTAACGGAAATTATTGAGCAGGAAGAAGCTGCGAATATGCGATCGCAGCAAGCTCAGTTAAACCAAATTTTGTCCCAAGCGATCGCTGCACTCGATGCTGAGTCCCAAAAAGTATTACAAGCTTACTACGTTCAACAACTGACTCAACAAGAAATTGCTGCACAGCTAGAAATTAAGCAATATACTGTTTCCCGCCGCTTGAGTAGCATTAAAAAATCATTGCTCCTGACTCTAACGCAATGGAGTCAAAATACCTTGCATATTTCCCCTAAATCCGACGTAGTAGATGCCATAAACACAAGTTTAGAGGAATGGCTTAAAGTCCAATATAGCCATACCCAAATTCAATCAGTAGACAAGATATAATTTTGTCTCTCCCCTCTCCTTAACATGGTCTTTATATGGAGCCATTCTGATATTGTTTATGTTGAACCCACCTCCGCCATTCACTATTGACTCACAGCATTTATACCTGGAAATTACTCAATCTCCAGAGGCGCAAGAACAACCATACTCAACCGCTGGTGCTTGTCAACGTGGGTGGGTAAATCAAAAATGCTTGCAAGCATTTTTGCCTTGGTTGAAGGAGGAAATTGCTCCCACCGCCAGAGTTTATCCTAACAGTGCGGCATTGCCGAGTTTTTGGGAAGTAGTCAATGGCACAGCTATTACTTTCGATCGCGATCGCCTGGTATTAATTCCCACCCTGGCGATGGATGACGATGAGTTACGCGTACCGCAAGAATGGGTAGATATACTAGAGTGGGTTGCTGACTATTACATAGCAGTACAAGTCAATCCCGATGATGGCTGGATGAAGGTTTTTGGCTATACAACCCATCAAATTCTGAAAACCAAAGGGGTTTATGATCCTGGCGATCGCACTTACAGCTTGGAAAGGGAAGATTTAATTCCAGATATTAATGTGCTGTGGGTTACACGCCAACTCGATCGGTCAGAAGCCTTACGTGCTGAAATTGCACCTTTAGATCCGATTGCCAAAATCCAGGCAGAAAACCTTTTAGAAAGATTGGGCGATCGCGATGTGAAATTCCCACGTTTAGCAGTTCCATTTTCACTCTGGGGTGCGCTCTTAACACATAGCGGTTGGCGAAAAAAGTTGTATGAACTGCGTCAGGGTTTACTTATACAGCAGTCAATTCCGCAATGGTTGCAGACAGGAGTAGCCAATTTAGCCCAACAGTGGGGATGGGAAAAAAGAGAATTTGTTGTGGTACCTGCCGGAATGCGGAGTGCAGAACCAGTTCTAGGCTTGTCTCGGCAAATAATCATTGCAGAGCAAACATACGAGTTACGTATTTTCCCAAAAAGCGCTTCTGAGGATTATGTTTGGCGTTTTGAATTGCGAAGTACAACTCTTGATGGTCAAATTCCGGCTGGGTTTAAGCTTCGACTACTAACGGAAGACTTACAAGCTTTTGAAAATAATGAAGATACGGCAACAACCCCTGTAGATATGTTGTATTTGGAAGTAATTTTGGAACTAGGAGAAGGATTGGTTTGGGAGATAGAACCCACACCTGAAGACTATGACCGAGAAATTTTGCGGTTTTAAGTGTTACCTTCAAAAATCTTCACGTTTAGCCTCTATTATTTACTCTTAAACTGAATTTCACTACACACAACAACCTATTTAGCAACCAAGATATATATAGCAGGGTGTAAGGGTACGGCAGTGCCCATAGGTGTTAATTTAACGTGAAACCCTTGTCAAGCGTGATATTGAGTTCATTCATTTATGGTTACTCACAGCGTCACCTCACCCCGGTTTTGTCTAAAGCCAAAACCGCCCCTCCCCGATGCCTTGGGGCTACGGTGTACACACAAGTCGAATTACCCCCCTCAATCCCCCCTTGTAAAGGGGGGAAGCCGGAAATCCAGTTCCTTTCCAAGGCTATGGTGTACACACAAGTCGAATTACCCCCCTCAATCCCCCCTTGTAAAGGGGGGAAGCCGGAAATCGAGTTCCCTGTTAAAGGGGCTAGAGAATTGT
>NZ_JAVRCI010000071.1:0-35547 GCF_034530835.1 Nostoc sp. DedQUE12b
GCCAGTCGTCCCTAAGCATTGCTACTTATTTAGACTGAACGAATCGCAGCATCCCTTCGTGGGTGGGGCAATTGACTTAGTTTTGGGTAAAGGTTGACCAAACTCGATTACCTGGGGTTCGGGATCGTCGGAGATTGTTGGAACTGGAAATTCCGACACCCCGAAAGGAGGAATGTTATTTAAATTGCCGGGTTGATTTGGGAAAGAAGGAGGGGGAAGACTCAAAGCAGGTTGTTGAGAGGGAGAGGATGGATTTGGATTTAAAGGAGGTACGGTGACAAAAGGCTGCGCTGAGTTAGTAGTAATTGTTGAGGGTAGTTCATTGGATGGAGGCGGAACTGTGAATAAGGGAGATTGTGGGTTAGTAGCGGTTACGGGTAGGTTACTAGGCGGCTTTTGGAGTGTTTGAGGTTGTTTTTTGGCTGAAGGTGCCGACTTTCCTGGTTTTACAGCAGTAGTTTTACCAGAAATAACTGGACGTAACACCCAGCGAGTGGAATTTTTTCGGGAAACGGGTTGCAATTGTACCTTTTTGGGATTAAAAACAGCCCCTGCTGCTAAATCTAAGACAATACGTGTATCGTTTGCGTTTAGCTGAGAAATACGAATGCTTTTGATTGCTCCAGAATAATTTTGTTGCGTGGTAACTTTGCCCAACTTAGTATTCGGTAAATCTACAACCAAACGAGAGGGTTGAGCTAAGTAGAAATAACGAGGGGTTGTGCCTGCTGAAAGGGTGATTTCGAGTTGCTGTGTCTTAGGAGAAAAACGCCAATTATTCAGCTTTGCCCCTGGTGTAGCAGCAGTGGTGAAAGTTTCGAGGGCGATCGCTGCATAAAAGCCTAATATACTGATGCTAAATAGCTGCTTGCCCCATTGATAAAATTGCTTAGTTTTTAGTCCCTGATCCATTCTGTTTATTTGCTCCATAAAACCCATACAATGCGCTCACATTGCTGTTTACTTCGCGCTTCCAATCCCGTAGACGCGATGAATCGCCTCTCTACCCACCCCCAAATCAATTAGCTTTTTGGGGCACAGCAGTAAATTTCAGAGTTTGTGGAATGCCCTTTACGGTTAATTGACCTGTCATATTAGCTTTATCCACAAGTTGCATTTGAATTGTGACTGAGTTCAGAGGATCGTTTTGGGGGCGAGGAATATTACAAAGGATTGATCGATCAACTTTTCCAGATAAATTTAATTGTTGATTTCTGAAGATGCCTGCCAGAGAGTACTTTTCGTCAGTGTCGGCGTTAGCGTTTGCCGGTAATACAGAGGCATTTAAGTAAATACCTGACTGCTCAATGTTTAACGTCAGAGTATCCGATTTTTCACAGTTAGGCAAATTCTCCGCTAGGGTTAGACGATAGCGACCGTTAACTGGCAAAGGAGCCTTAAGATTGTTTTCTCCGTAAACACTGACAGTTTTAAACAACAGTAGCACCGAACTTATTGCTACTCCATAAAAAGCCAAAGATTTCAAGTTGAAATGATTCATGTTCTCAGTTGCTCAATGTTGGCTCTTGACTACTAACATCAGGAAGCATGGAAGCCAGATGAGCGGTGACTTGACTGTAACGGCGAGCGATTAGCAGGGAAGAGGAACATTGAATGGCTAGTTGATCTGTATATCTTCCCAATGTTTGACGCTCGATACCCCAAGTGCGGCTAGTGCCTGCAATTGTTAGGTCTACATTTTTTGAGGCTTCGACTACAGCTTGGATTGGAGCTGGAGCTTGGACAATTTTGATTTCGATGCGATCGCGTACACTACTCGGTAATTGCTCCATCATCGTATTTAACTCGTAACTCAATTCATCTTTGAGGTGATTTTCGGGTACAACCTGCAAAACCTGTAATATACAAGTTTCACGGTTAATTAGCAGTCTCAGAGCTAGTGTTAATGCCAAATCATCATGAATATTTGCCGAATAAGGCACCAACAAGCTTTCTAAGCGATCGCTTCCTCTATCCACAAACACTGCAACATCGACTGGCGCAGTAGTGAGCATTTGACCAACTCTTCCACCTAAGTGGTTGCTAATAAAAGCTGGGCGATGCCATCCCACAAGAATTAAATCAACTTGTTTGAGTGCGGCAATCTGTGCAGTTTCCCGTGCGACATTACTAGATATGCGAATGATGGGATGCACGTGAGAGCGTATTTCTACTGGTTCGAGAGTATTAATCAATTCTTCTAGTTGCTGGCGGCGCTGGGCAATTAATCGGTCTGCTTCAACTGGTGTACTTTCAAAAGCGTAATCTTCTTCAAATTCAATCAAGCTCAGAGGGTTAACAACAGCAGGATATCGGAAGTTGAAGGCAATGTTTGCTGCCAACTGTACCAAGCCTTTTTGGGTACTCGGATTCGCCACTGGCACCAAAATTCGGTAGGGACGAATCAAAGTTTCGGCATCAGTAGCGCTGGTAGCTGTTTGTGCTTCTAACTCCGGTTCCACCACATCTAACCTGATCAGCTTTTTCGGATATGTCCATTCCAGCAGTGGCGAGGTCATGAAGGTAGTTACCAATGCCATAATTACCAGCATAGTAAATATTAAGGGGGAAATTACCCCTAACTCTAAACCAATGTTTAGCACTATCAGTTCGGTTAAACCGCGCGTATTCATTAACCAACCAAGTGCTGAGGCTTCCCGTTTACTAACGCCACTAACACGAGCTGCTACATAAGTACCAACATACTTACCTGCGATCGCTACAGCTAAAACCAACCCACACAAAAGCCACAATTCGGGACGGTTGAGCAACCCAATCTGCGTTTTTAAGCCACTGTAGGCAAAAAATATAGGCAGTAAGAAAATTAAGACAAAATCTTCCGTTTTTATTGCCAATTCTCGCACTAAATCTTCGTTTTTGGGCATGGCTGCTCCCAGCAAAAATGCTCCAAAAATTAAGTGAATCCCAATTAGTTCGGTGATTAGCGCCGACGCAACTACTGCCATATAAATCCCAGCTAGCAGTAATTGGCTGAGTCGTCCCGCGCGGAGGTAGTGTTTGGCAAGGCGTTGCAGGAACCAACGACCTGCGGTCAACATCAAGCCGATATAAACTATACTGGCGATAATTGTGGGTACAGCACCAGCAAAGTCACCAGTTCGCGCAACTGCGATCGCAACTGCTAATAGACACCAAGCTGTGACATCATCCACTGCTGCACAAGTTAACGCCAATGTTCCTAAACGCGTTCCTTGTAAATTGTTTTCAGTAATAATTCGCGCCAACACAGGAAAGGCAGTAATCGACATCGCCGCCCCTAAAAATAAAGCAAAAGCGGTGAATGATACACTTGCATTAGAAACTAGGGGATAAAGGATCACCGCTAGCAATGTTCCTAGAGAAAACGGCACCAAAATGCTGACATGAGAAGTTAAAACTGCTACTTCTAATTGGCCGCCGAGATATTTGGGATTTAGTTCTAAACCAATCAGAAACATGAAAAATATTAGTCCCAGCTGAGACAAAACATTCAGAAAAGGAAAAGTTTCTGGTGGAAACAAGGTAACTGCTAGATGGGGAGCAACTAAACCAAATAAAGATGGGCCGAGCATAATTCCGGCGACAATTTCACCAATTACTAGCGGTTGCTTAATAGAACGGAATGCTAGCCCTACTAGCCGTGAAAGTCCAATAACAATCAGCACCTCAACCAGAACGAGAATAACTATATGCATGGTTTCCTCAAAATTAACTATCTGGTTTCCCTAAGATAATTCTTTAAAAGACTAGAAAATGTCAAGCTTGTTAGATACAACCAAGAATAATTTGTGCTTCCTTGTTATATTAATTATTGTTACGATGCAGTTGCAGCCGTTATGGATAAGCAAGTTAGTAGTAAGGACTTTAGTCCTTAATTTCCTCAGCACTAAAGCCCTTACTACAAACTTTTCATTACTAGCTTGATAAAGTACTAGATACTTAATGAATCTAATATTTAATTTTGCTTAGGAAGAAGATTTTTCATAGCTTGTACCGTGCAACAAGAAGGCAATCAGTGGTGATGCCATCAGGGTAGTAATGACTGCCATAATAACCATTATAGTGAATAAAGTTGGGGTAATTATACCCTGTTCTAGACCAATATTGAGGATGATTAACTCCATCAAACCACGAGCATTCATTAAAGCGCCAATAGTTGCAGATTCACGCCAATTTTCCCCTGCTAATTTTGCAGCTAACATACAAGCAACACCTTTGCCAAGAATTGCGATCGTAATAATTAATAGCGTCACTCCCCATAAAGTAGGTGTGTTTACCAAGCCAATTTGAGTATTTAATCCAGAGAAAACAAAAAAGATCGGTAACAAAAAAGAAGTAGTTAAAAATTCCGTATATTGGCGAATTTGTTGGGCAAATTCTCCGCGTGGTGTCACTGCTCCCAACACAAAAGCCCCGAATATTGCATAGATACCTGTAACATCGGTAAACCATGCACAAAACATCAAAATTATCAACATTAAAGTCAGGGTTTGTCTGTTCACACCTTCACGTTTTGTCATGCGTGTGAACGCTTTCAGTAGAGGTTGTCCGAGAAAAATCGCAAATAGCACATAGCAAATGCCACCACCAATTGCTAATATGGCAATGCTTAAAGAATTTTTCACGCTAGCAAGCACGATCGCCAACAAACACCAAGCAACTGCATCATCTACCGATGCTGCACCTAAAGCCAAAGTACCGAAGCGAGTTTGTGTCAGACCGCGTTCGTAAAGAATACGAGCTAACATCGGAAAAGCCGTAATTGTCATCGATGCACCCAGATACAAAGCAGCTGACCAAGGCATAACTTTTGGTTGAAAGAAATCGCCATTATGATAAAACCAAAAAGAGGCGATCGCTCCTAAAATAAAAGGAGTGATAATCCCAGCCGCAGATAGCAAACTTGCACTTTTGATATGATGTTTTAAGAGTTTGGTGTTAAACTCTAAACCAATCAAAAACATATAAATTGCCAACCCGATTTGGCTAATAGCATATAAAATCGACATCGATGGATTGGGTATTTTGAGTCCGACAGCAGTGATGATGGGAAGTTTAGGAAATAGCCATTGCTGAAAATCTGGTGCAATCAATCCTAAAAGTGATGGCCCTAGCATGACACCTGCAATCATTTCGCAAACGACATCGGTTTGACCAAGATAGCGGCGTCCTATAATCGTGACAATGCGACAAGTGGTTAAAATAACTGTGAGTTGTAGAAATAGCTGAATAACCAGATCAAAATTTGACATTGCATTTCCTTAATTTGCGTCTCTGCATTAGACTTCTTGCATAAGTCGGGAAAAGGGAAAGGTTCTGTATTTGTCCCCTTTCCCTTTAACCTTTACCCTTTTCCCCCTCTTACAAAAAGCACTTTTGCAAGAGGTCTATTGAAGAATCTTCCTAGACTCTAAAGTTTGTCCTGTTTTACTCATATATAACTACTTACTACATCAGCACAAATACCAATTTTGTAAATATAAGATAGCTGTTTGTAATTTTATGAGATACAACAAGAAATGCGTTGCTTTGGTTTCCAAAGTCATCTTGTTCTTAATAACGCACACAACTGTACGTCAATACAACATATTGCATCCAAACTAAAACCGCCATATATGATTTTTTATAATTTGTTAATTTGCGATTTATAACCTTTTTCATCTATTTGAGGCACAATCGACTGTAGGGACGTATATTTGCGCGTCCTTACCCTACGGTTGAATTACCTGAAAATTGCTAGCTAGAATTTTTGATTAAATTAGTTTCGATTTGAAATTTTACAACCACTCCCCGCCCCGAAAACGCCAACGAGGGAAGATAATTCGCATCAGGCTTTGGGAACTAATAAAAACTGCTAGCCACACGATGCTATAGTGCAATAAAAAAGCTCCTGGCGAAAGTTCTTCTTTCGGTAAAGGTATTGGCAAGAAGCCAATTAGCTTAACTCCACAAAATATAAATATTAATTCCCATATACCAGCTAAGAGTTGATAAGCTGCGGGCCAATCTCTATCCCAACGGGATTTTTGGAGATAGTCATAAAGTACATCCCAACCTAAGCCAAAAATGGCGACATAAGCAAGTATCCAAAAATAAACCGAGTTAGCACCAGGGCCAATCCAACCCATTGCAAATGGCAAAGATACAAGTACGCCGACAGTTGCCAGTAATAATAATCGAGTTTGCCAGCGACCAAATAAAGTTGGTGTCATAGGAGTGCTGAGTGCTGAGTGCTGAGTGCTGAGTTAGAAGTTAGGAGTTAGGAGTAATGAATAATATAGAGAAATTAGAGTTTTTATAAATAGATTTTGAGTCGCTTCATTAAAAATTTAGGAAGATTGTGGTGCTTTTTGCGAGGATGGCAAATACGAGAATATCGGCTATCCCCAAAGCACCAACACATCTATATTATTAGGATGGTTTTAGGTGATAATCAAATTGAGAATGGTAAGCTGCATTGGCAAAGTCCATTGTTCGCGTAGCGTCTGTCTGCGACACGCTGCGCGAACGTAGAGAAGGTATGGCGTCCCAATTGATTACATCTTCTAACAAAGCTTGATAACCTAGTGTATTAGGATGAAGTCCATCTTCACTCAAGCGTTTTAGCCGCCAACTTTCACCGCGTTCCATCCATTGCTCAAAAATATCCAAATAGGGAATCTGCCGTTTGCTGCAAGCAATGCGAGTTGCTTCTTTGTAGCGGTACTGGTCGGCATGATTGTAGTAAAAACAATTTAAAAATGGCATCTTGGCTTCATTCACTGGCACCATGCCCACGAATAACACAGGACACAGTTGTTGTGCTAAATCTAGCAAAGACGCAATTTCTTTTTCAAACAATGTAAAATCTGTGTAACTTCGACCATCGGGACGCGCCAATCGGGCTGAGTCATTTACGCCTACGGATAAAATAATCAAATCGGGGACACGATTTCGCAGTTCACCCCGGTGGCGAAATTCAACTTCTAGCCTTTGGGCTACTTGTTGCGTGCGATCGCCTCTTACCCCTAAATTATAAAGAATATGACCGGCACTATCCGGCAACATCCACCATCGCCGTAGTTGCTCAATCCAGCCTCCTTTTTCCGGGTCGCCGAATCCATAAATTAAGCTGTCCCCCAGTGCGACAATCTTCATAGGCTGAAAGTGATTTGGTGGTACAGACAGCTGCATTGAGGAAGAAGCGAGAAATGTGTGCATTTAACGACTATATTTTATATCTTTACAAGATTCTATACATTTCTATACCATAGATGGCTATGTTTATTGTTCAAGCATCTATGGAGTTTTTGCTTGTTGATATAGTTGTAAAGTTAATATTGCCACAGTTGAGCCTCTGAAGGTGAACGTTGAGCTTCTGAGGGTGAATGTTGAGCCTCTGAAGATGAACGTTAAGCCTTTGAGGGTGAACGTTGAGCCTTTGAGGGTGAAACTTGCGGTTTAAAAGCTCAAGTTTGGGGTTTGGTACTGAAAATGGCTATGCGATGTCTACGATGGGCCACGCCTACGCACTATGTTTCAGTTTATTTTAGGTATGTGTGAGTGATGTCTACGACGAGCTACGCCTACGCACTTTGCCAAATGAGTGTGAGAATCGAACCGCGAGGCGCAGAGGACACAGAGGAAGAAGGAAGAGAGAGCGTTAACAACTCTTACTGAAAGTATCGCTATTATATGGCGGTGGCTGGGGTAAATTTTGCCATGTGTGGTTAGGATAGGTTGCAGGTGTAAAAATTATCTCTACCGTTAGCGAAGATGAGTATTGACCTTGTAGTTAATGCACTTAAAAGTATTGCTAAACCTGCGGCTTCTCTAGTTATCAATCAAGCTCAACACAATGAAACTGTAGTTAGAACCTTAAGACAATTCAATTTTGACCCGGTACAACCACCTAAAGATGTTGATGGTGTTTATGTTTACTCTTTAATTGAGTATGGTGTGGGTAAGCCAGAAGCAATTCTGAATCTTTTTAGAGAAAACAAGATTAAAAATGCTTTTTGGAGTGCTTATACTGCAAATAATCCCTTGGGTTTCTGCAAGGAAGTAGAAAAGTTTTTGCAGGGTAAGGATTTAGAATATGATATCCGATTATTGAGAATTGAACTGCGATCGCAGTTAGAGGAATTTGGGGAAATATTTATTCAGGTTGCCAAAAAAAGCAAATCCAAAGAGTTTGAGCCTTTCCCTGATTGGAATTTAGACGAGTATCCAGCAGAATTTAAGTCATTAATTAGAGAGAAAATTCGCTCGTTTTGCGGTCGTAAGTTCGTTTTTGAGACATTTAACCAATTTATCACCAAAAATCGCAGTGGTTACTTCACTGTAATGGGTGATGCGGGGATGGGGAAGAGTACCATCGCTGCTAAATATATTTGGGACAATAAATCACCATGCTATTTTAATATTCGCTCAGACGGTCGCAATCGAGCGGAGCTATTTCTTGACAGTATTCGCAAACAATTAATTAAGCGTTACCAGTTGCAGAATGCCGAAAAAGCTAATTTAGCAGATTTACTAGAACAGGTTAGCAAAAAACTGACTGCTGGCGAACATGTTGTAATTGTAATTGATGCTCTGGATGAAGTGGAACAAGAAGCAGGGGGTAATCTTTTAGATTTACCACCGTCGCTTCCTGAGCGTGTTTATTTTCTGCTGACTAGACGACCCTATACTATAAATAAAAAACGCTTGTCTGCACCAGATGTCCCAGTAGAGGAACTAGATTTAAGGGGAAGTCAGTATGTTAATTTAAGTCGTGAAGATATCAAGGAGTATATTCGGTTCTTTTTAAATGTTGATCAAGACTATAAAAATGCACTTAGACAATGGATTCAAGACCGCAATATTTATGATAACGATTTTGTTGAGCAGCTAGCAACTAAAAGTGAAAATAATTTCATGTACCTGCGCTATGTTTTGCCAGGAATTACTAAAGGTGACTATAAAGACCTGATTTTAAAGCAATTACCCGATGGTTTGCAAGATATTATCAAGATCATTGGCGGCGGATGGGGATGGATGAAAAACCCCAGGAAGTAAAGGTATTTATCTTATTTATTTTAGTGGAGATTGGTACACCAATTCCTTGTGAGATAATAGCAGCTATTGCTGAACAGGATGAATATAATGTGCAATTAGTTTTAGATGAGTGGGTTGAGTATTTGAAGCTGTTGAATATAGAGGGAGAATACTGCTACAGCATCTATCACGCTAGTTTTTTAGACTTTTTGAAAGATAAACGGGTTCTGGATTCTAAACGGAAGCTATTTCAAGAGGTTAATCAACGCATTGCAGAATATCTTGTACAAAAGATGGCGTGAGATGGGAGAATTCGCTGACAAATTAGCGGCACAAAGTCCCGCTTTTCAACGTGCTTACTTGGGTAGTTTAGCGCCAAACTTGGTGAAGTCAGGAAAATTAGAGAAGTATTACCAAACCCTAACTAATTTTGATTATATGGTGGCAAAGATTAACCATCCTGAGTTTGGAGTTTTAAAAAAGGGAAAAATATTATTACTATCCAAGCTCATACTAGCCCTTTAACATCTTTAGCCGTGACACCTGATTGCAGACAGATAATTTCTGGTTCATGGGATAATACTCTTAAAGTATGGAATCTAAATAAAACAAGAAAACTACATATTTCTACAAGACATAGCAACTTGGTGGGAGCAATAGCTGTGACACCAGACGGTAAGAAGGTTATTTCTAGTTCAGGTAAACCTTTACTAGGTTCATCTGATAAAACGCTGAAAGTGTGGGATATAGAAACAGGAAACAAACTATTTACATTAACTGGCTCTAATTGGTATATCAAATCTGTGATAGTTTCACCAGATTGTAAGTGGGTAATATCCGGTTTAGATCAAATAAGTATCAATATTTGGAACTTAAGAACAGAAAAGAAACATTTTACAATTACGGGACATACTGCCAAGATAAATACTATGACAGTTACGCATGATAGCAAACTACTTATTTCTGGATCTAATGATAAAACAATAAAAGTTTGGAATTTAGAAACAGGAAGCGAAGTGTTTACTTTGAAAGGACATACAGATCAAGTAACACTTGTTACCATTGCAGCTAATAATGAGAGATTAATTTCTGCTTCAAAAGACAAGACTATAAAAGTTTGGAACTTAAAAACCAGAGCATTAATTAATACAGTTACAGGTCATAGTGAAAAGGTAAATTCTCTAGCATTGACGTCCCATGATAGATTGATAGTTTCTGGTTCAAATGACAAAACGATCAAAATTTGGGATTTGGAAACAGGAACAGAGCTTTACACATTAATAGGTCATACTGACTCTGTACAAGCCGTAGCTTTGACACCTAATGGTAAACAGGTGATTTCTAGCTCAATAGACAATACTCTCAAAGTTTGGAATTTGAAAACAGGGCAAGAAATTTTTAGTATTACAGGCAACGGCAATCAAGTAAATACTGTTACAGTTACGCCAGATAGTAAGCATTTGATTTATCATATTTCATACGACAACTCTATCCAAGTCTTGGATTTGGAAAGTCAGAATGTAATAGCCAGTTTTACAGGGGAAAGTGCATTAACCTGCTGTGCTGTTGCATCAGATGGCATGACAATTGTGGCAGGTGAAGCATCAGGTAGGGTGCATTTTTTGCGTCTTGAGACAAGATAGAGGAATGAGGAAAGAAATAATTTTATCTGCCAAAGATTTCTTTGACGGTAATATTAACGTCAGGGAAGGCTTGAATTGATAAAGTTTGACCGCTAGTGAACTTTTGCATCAGCTGATATCCTGCGGCTGTTGGTTGTTGATAAACTTCCACAATTTGCTCGTTAATATCTACTAACCAAACTTCAATTATGTTTGCTTGTGCATATAAAGGAATTTTCTCTTCCCGGTCATACATCACAGTCGAATCAGATACTTCAATTAATAAAAAAATATCCTGGGGTTGGGGGTGTGCTGTGGCGTAGAAATCATTACGGGGTTTAAGTAATGCCACATCTGGCTGAGGTTCTGAGTTATCGTTCAACGCGATCGGATTTTGAGCAGCAAGTATAACGCGTTTACCCAACAGCTGCACCAACAGATTAACTAGTCGATTTACACAAGCAGCGTGTTTTGTCCCAATCGGCGACATCTCAATAATCTCTCCCCGAATCAATTCCACTCGGTCATCCTCTGTGAGAATCCCCGACTCAACCATCTTATGATATTGCTCAACTGTGAATTTCCGTCTTAGCAATTGTACAGACATCGCCACCTCCACTGTTGCCTCATCTTTTAATTATTCTCCAAAATCATGAATTCACCACCCAAACCACCCACTGCAATCAATTCCAGAGGACATCCCACGGAGTTTGAGCAAATCATTCAAGAAAAAAGCCAAAACTTTGTCGGTCGTGAATTTGTTTTCATTGCTATTAACAACTTTCTCCATCGTCATAACCAGGGTTACTTCACCATTATTGGCGCACCCGGTAGCGGTAAAAGTGCCATCCTCGCCAAATATGTGACAAACAATCCTCAAGTTATTTATTACAATGCCGAACTTGAGGGTAAAAATCGTGCTGACGAATTTCTCATAAATATCTGCACGCAACTCATTAATCAATACTCGCTTAATTACACCTCCCTGCCTGATAACGCCACAGAGGGAAGTTGGTTTTTTTCTAGTCTTCTCCAGCAAATCAGTGATGAGTTAGAACCCGATCAAAAACTGATAATTGCCATTGATGCGTTGAATTGCATTGACCGTAACAGCCAACCACCTGGTACAAATCTGTTTTATCTCCCCCGCTATCTCCCGGATAAGGTCTATTTTCTCCTTACTCGTAGACCTTTCTTGCGGGAGAAGTCGGGTTTATTAATTGAAACGCCGTTCCAAAGTCTTGATTTAGCAGATTATCCAGAACAAAATCGGCGAGATATTCAAGCATATATTCAAAATTACCTAACCCCCGATGAAGAGATCCCCCCAACCCCCCTTGAAAAGGAAGGCAATATTCCCCCCTTGTTAAGGGGAATTAGGGGGGATCTTAAATTTTGGCTGAGTAATCACCAGATTAATCAGCAAGAATTCTGCGATCGCCTCACCGCTTTGAGCGAAAATAATTTTATGTATCTTAGTCAGGTAATAAGTGCGATTGCAGAAAATTTCTACCTAATACCTTTCCAGTACAATCAACTCCCGCCTGGTTTAGAGGCATATTATCAGCAGCATTTACACAAAATGTTTCCATCCGAACAAAAGACGAAACATAGCACAGATGTGTTAAATGTTTTAATCCAGCAGCAAAAAGCAATATCGGTGGAAGCGTTGGCGCAACCCGCCGCAGGCATCGCACAAATCATTGATACTGATGAGTATGAAGTTGAAGAAGTCCTAGAAAATTGGCTAGAGTTCTTACAGCAAAAACAAATCGCCTCAGAAACCTATTACAGTCTGTATCATTCCAGCTTTCGAGACTGGCTAGGTAAATAGCAAATAAAACCTTCTGAAAAATATCCACGGACATGATATACAGCAGAATTCAAGAGTCAGAATTCAGGAATCAGTATGGGCTACGCTGCGCTAACAGAAGTAAAACAAGCTTTGAACCTATCCCAGTATTATAAAATTTCCTACTTATTTTCGTAAAATGTGCTGGAAAACCTTGATTTTTGGTTTTTAGTTCTCAATCAGCTTAAGCTTTGTAGCACAAATCTTATTAGTGGGATAGCTTCTTTGTACCTTCAGGCTAGCTTGTGTACTTCATCAACTTGAAATGCGCTGTAAGTCCTCATCTACAGACGGATAACTAGTGCAGTTACATCAATCGCTAAAACTAAACACTCACTTACCAATTGGTTTGTCAAAAAAGTTGACATAAGTAGTTGTTTTGTAATACACTATAATACAAGAGTAATGAGTTAAATTAAAAAGACTTCCTCGACACTACAGTGGAAATATAATTACCATTTGTACGCAATTAGCTGATATTACGAGAAAAAATTTTCAAAACTTCCTACTTAACACAAAATAACTTAATTAACGCTGCATAACCGATAAATATGGATTTTGACTATTTTAGAAGCAATGAAGGCACTCCTACAAATAATACTCGGCAAAGCTTACTTGCTTACGGTTGGCGACCGTTTAATCGAGAATTAGACTGGGGGTTTTTGTGGCAACTGTTGTACAGTGACTCCCACGAATTAAGTCAAAAAAGTTTGAATTTAGTGAGTAATGTTGCTGATGTTTTAGGACGAAACAATTATGCTTGGTGGGCTAATTTATTAAGTGTTGTATCTGATAATACCCGTTACGAAGTTGAAAAGTTTTGGAATTACATCACGCCAGATCCTCAATCACCAGATCATCGCTACAAAGATGTTTTGAGTACGGAAACGCCTATAGTCCAAATTGTCAGTCGTAGTAGTATTCCGATTGATTATGTTCTGAATCGACTGCAAGAAATTACTGTACTGCGAGTTTTAGGTGTGTTGGGTAATCCTGATATTATTACCCAGTATTTCTCAGAAAGAGATTTTTACTTTCCTATAGATAAATTTGTTAGCTGGGAACGCCTAGACGTTATTAATACTGTTTACGCTTACTGGTCTAAGTATGACATTTGGTTGCAAATTGATCCCTACGATCGCGGGCGACGACAATATAGTTTAATGGCGAAAAATCTCGCGCCACTAATTAACAAAGCAACTTACGACTTAGCAGTGATGCTGAGTGGATATCAAAGTCGTGTAGGCAAAGTTCATAGTCAATTTAACATTCGGACATTTCCCGCAGATATCCAAAACTTTACTGATTCTGTACAGCAAGCGATTTTAAATCAAAACCAGTTAGCGGTTGTTGTACATGGACAACCAGGTACTGGTAAAACAGTCTGGACACAGGCAGTAGCAAAAGAAATTCTTGTACCTTTAGGGTATGTAATTTTTATTTTAGATCATGATGCGATCGCTAATTTTGTCCCCCCGACTTACATAGAGCGTATTTGTATCGTTATTAATGAAGCTGATAATCTAGCGCAAAATCGTGCTTCGGAGGTAGCGCAATACAATAATAAAACAGAACACATTCTGAGTTTGCTGGATGGCACTTTGTATCAGAGTGTAATTGATGACTCTGGTATTCAAATGCAGCAACGGTTAGTTATCTTGATGACTTGTAACACTACAGAAAGATTAGATCCAGCCATGTTACGTAAAGGTAGGGTGGATTTAATATATGAGTTTACACAACTATTTGTTTGAAATCCACTTTCACCACAGTTTCACCTGTTTTTGCGATACAAGCTGATGCTCTCTGCGCCAAGCTTGTGGAGGTAAACCATGATGTTGGCGAAACTGACGGGAGAAATGAGACACATCCTGATAGCCCAATGCTTTCGCTATCTTCTCGACTGTCTCATTATTATTTTGGAGTAAAAAACAAGCTTGCGCCATCCGGCGTTTGACAATCCAGCAGTTTACAGTCTCTCCACTTGTCTCCTTTACTCGGTTAGTTAAGTAAGCTGATGAGTAACCAACAGCAACAGCCACATCACATAAAGTAATTCCTTCATGATAATGGGCTTCGATAAAGTCGAAAACTTCTTTTAATTGGGGAATGCAGGGAAAAATTGACTTAGGAGGAATATTGGCTTCTTTATTAGAGGCGACGGCAACACTGGCAGCGATCGCTGGAGTATCATCTGTAAATGCTGATGATTTTGGAGCTTTCTCGGATTTAATAGAACACCAGTACTGAAAATTAGCTTGCTTTTCCAAGCGAGTAGCGATCGCTCTGAGCAATTCATCTAGTGTTGAGGGTTTGGTAAGATAATCATCTGCTCCCAATTCCATAGCTTTGCGAACATCTGCTTTAGTACTACTGCCAGTCAGAAAAATGAAAGGAATAATTGCTGTCAGAGGATCTTGGCGTAGTGTAGTTAAAACGTTATAACCATCCATATCGGGCATTGTGATATCGCAAATTACTAAGTCTGGTACATCTTTTTGTGCTTGTTGGATACCAGCCCGACCATTTTTAGCGCCTATCATATCAAAACCCTTAGCCTCAAGACCCTTTAAATAAAGATTGCGGGTAACGCTATCATCTTCAATGACGAGAATTTTCTTAGACGATTCATACATAATTTTCTATTACAATAAATTTTTGCAGGAGCTAATTACTAGACTCTTTGGTGAGTATCTAAATAGGAATGAAATTAATTAATTCGTTTCGAGAGTTATGATTATTAAGTTTTTAATTAACAACTATCTTCATTTCAAAACTCATAACTCAAAACAGCTAAATTCTGATTTGATTAATGGCAGCATTACAGTAAACGTACTGCCAACATCAACTTCACTTTCTACAGAAACTTGACCATGATGTAAATCTACAAGAGTTTTAAGAATCGATAGTCCTAATCCAGTACCAGGTATATGGTCGATATTACTTCCACGGTAAAATGGCTCAAATATTCGTTGTTGATCTACTGCTGAAATACCTATCCCCCTATCTTTTACTTGGAAAATTAATTTCTCATTTTTGCAAGATAGTTCTAAATTAATTGCCTCACTCGAGGGAGAATACTTAATTGCGTTATCAAGCAAATTCTTCAAAATCGGCTCTAACAGTTTTTTATCTATATAGGCTATTAGAGAGCTATCTTGACTTACAAAATTTATGGGGTTTTGGCTAAGATTCATCTGCATTTGTGCAACTAAATCCTCACACAACTGAACTAACTCAAGCGGTTTTGGTTCAAAATTTAATTTTGCTGATTCTGCCTTAGAGAAGAACAAAATATCATCCAACATCAGACTCAGTTGTTCAGTAGCTTTTTGAATGTGATCGAGTAATGGTTGGATTTTCTTCTGTGTACGTTTGTCTACTTCTTCTTTAAGTAAACTATTAGAAAATGAAACAATATTCAGTGGGGTTCGGAATTGATGGCAAACCATAGCAAGAAAACGCGCTCTAAGTTCGCTAAGTTGTTTGGCTTGTTCTAAAGCTTGGTTAAGACCTAATTCCGCATGTTTGTAATCGGTAATATCGATACCTGCAATTAGTTCGACTGGTTTTCCTCCAAAATCCAGCCCTCCATCAAGCTTGGCAACTGCACAAGCTAGCCAGCGCTCCGTGCCGTTTTTTGTTAAGATATTCATCTCCTGGTATTCAAAGCCAGCGGCTTCATCCTGCTTACGTACTTGCCTGGGTTTTTTGCTCTTAATTAGTCGGCGAAGATCAAAACCTGTTAGTAGTTCCTCTTTTGTGTAGCCAGTGAGTTGCTCTACTGCCGGATTTATGTAGCAAAGCCGCGTACCTTGAATCAGAAAAGTGCCGGCATCTGTCGTTTCGGCTAAAGTCCGAAATCTAGTTGCGTTCAGTCGTAATGCTTCTTCAGTCTGTTTCGATGCAGTAATGTCCCAAATACTCCACACTCTCCCAATAATTTTGCCCTCAAGCAACTGAGGTTTAGAATAGTGTGCGAAAACTCTCCCATCTTTCAACTCTAAAATGTCATAGCTCTCGAAATCAGATTGACTAGAGACTTCCCAAATCAGCCGACTAAAGGTTTGTGGATCTTTAAGTTGGTTCTCAAAAAAGGCTTTGCATCGAGGACATTTCTTAGATAGTATTAGGGACTCTGGGATCTGCCACATGTCGACAAATTTCTGATTCAAGCTCAGAATATCTCCCTCAAAGTTAACTGCAACAACACCAATGGCTGTAGACTCAAGAGTAGAACGAAGTAAAGAAAGAGATGTTTCTAGTTCTACTTCTTTGTCTTTGAGTTGAGAAAATTCTTGTTGCAAATTATCTTTGGCATCTCTTAATCCATCAGTCCACTTTTGTACGCTTAATTCTACTATTTCATCAGTTTTCTCACGAGCAAAGGCACAGCTAAATTCCATATCTTGGTGTTTTACATAGTTCATGGATATTTCTACCAGAAATATCCGACCTCCTTTTGTCCGATAGCGAGATTTAAATGTAAGAGAACCCTGTGAGCTAATATCTGACCAATCATGCAGCGAAAAATCTACATCTACATCATGTAGACTCATAGAAAGTAATTCCTCACGGGAATACTCAGTCATTAGGCAAGTGGCATCGTTGACGTAAAGAAACTGCGCGTTTATTCCTAAACAGAAGGCAGCATCTACAGCGTGATTTATTAGGAAGTGAGCAAACTTCATCTCTATTTCTGGTTGTAGTGCCCATTGATTATTTGATCTAGCTAGTGTATATTCGCCAGAATTCATATTCATGCTTCCTCTTGGTAATCAATCAGCACCATATCCATTAATGAGTTAATAATCATAACTTACTAAAATCTTTGGTGTAGTGCTCGACTGTTAAAAAATGAAATTAGTTAGTATATTACTAGAAAATATTACTAATTACCTTAATAAAACTTATCATACTAACCAATAAAACGCAAATTGTTGAACCCAATATTCCTAAAACAACTAAATATTTTAAAAACATATTTTGGACTTAAGCAGCTTTTTATAGCAATCTTAAGATTTAGACGAATAAAATCTAGATTAGCCAATCAACCTTATTAGATTAAAGTTTTGAACTTTTAATCTATAGGTAGAAAAGATATTTTAAATTTAAACTCGCTTTGCACCAGAACTAATTCATAGACATCTCTACAAACAAATTAATTATGCCTTATCAAGAACTCTTGTAGAGACGTAGCAGTACTACGTCTCTACAAGAGTTCAACAATCTCAAACTCCTGGTTTTCCACTGGGGAAAGGTTAAAGTATAAAAATTTTTATCCTTTAACATTTTCACTACCAAGGACTTTGGCGAACTACTCGTATAGAGTCGTTTGATTTTCAACATAAATGATATTTGCAGTGCTGAACCTGGCTTAAAGGAACAAACTTTAACTCATCAACTTATTTTCTTAATTTATCTTAACTTACTTTCTCAGGAATTTAACTATAGAAGAATATGCTTAGTCATCCGTCGTAAGAAGTACATTTATATCAATATAATGTATGCTTTTTTACGTATCTATGATGCTTTTTATACTCAAAAACACTGTATGCATTCGTGTGCTAAGTATATATTCATGGTTTACGTGTTTTAAAACAGGTTTTCTTAATTTATTTACGTGGTGAATGTTTTGTCATCTCTCAAAGGAACTATAAAAAGTTAACAAATAATGTCTTTATTGTTACAAATAATTGACTGAAAAAGTTTTTGCTGGCAATATAAAGACCATTAAATTGCCTCATGCTTAAATTCAGATAAAAAGTTGTGTAAGTTCTAAAGCAAAAGAATTGACACCCAGATCAAAAGATTTCCTATTGTAACTTTGGTAATGTGCTAATTTTGCGATGCCTACGGCGGACTACGTCTACACAGAATATCAATCTTTCAGGTGACTAAGTTGTAAATGCACAATCACGAAAAAAGCGAAAGAATTGACATCTACATCAAAAGATTTTTTATTGCAAATTAGGTTTTTATTGTAGCAATCAAGAACCTCGGCAGGCGTTTATTAATTAGATCGGTGCGATTAAAGCGAGCTATATTAAGCTTTGTAAAGATTCTGATAAACGCTTAACTTCGGGTTAGTTGTCAGTTTATGCACCTTTACACAATTTAGTTTTTCCCCACCAATCTACTTAAATACTGTGGTCATCACCATAGAAACGAAAAATTTGACATCTACACCAAAAGATTTTTGATTGTACAACAGTCTTCATCTCCTTTATTCTGGTCACAAGAAGCACAGCCTTAAGTGTTGTATGCTTTTAAAATTTTTTGGTAATGCGCTCACAAGCATCAATTAGCAGCGATCAGCCATTTCTACTCTCGACCAAGCTAGCTCATCGCTGCAAGAAACAACAGAGTTGTTTGTAATAAATATTTCTAGAGCTGTGATTGTAAACTAAAAAGCCTTTGTGTAACTTTAATTACGTGAAACTAAACTAATGAGTCAAAATTATACTGGTTCAAATCCTCTCATCACCACTGAGCCATACAAGGAACTTCCAGAGAACAAATATGTAGAATCTGTGACTGACTCCCGTCAGCTTGATGAATCAGAGAAGAATGGAAAGATTGAGCCTTTTTTAAACGATGAAATAGCTCCAGCACTCTCAGTTGCCGATGCGATCGCTCAGATGTTGGAAAATTTGGGAGTAAGCTACGCCTTTGGTGTTGCAGGTGGCGCAATGGCCAGCCTTTGGGGTGCGCTATCCAATAGCAGCATCGAGGTGTTGAACTTCCGCCATGAAGCCGGGGCCGCATTTGCAGCGACCGAAGCATACTTTGCCAATAATCGCCCCACTGTAGTTTTTACCACAGCGGGCCCGGGGATCACCAACGCCCTCACCGGACTATTTGCGGCTCGTGGTGAAGGTGCAAAAGTAATTTTACTGTCAGCTTGCACCTCAGCACCGCAGCGTGGACGTTGGGCTATTCAAGAAACCAGCACTTATACATTGCCAAGCGGAGGAATTTTTACCCCAGGAGCGTTATTCAACTATGCAATCACGATTGAATCTGCGGCTCAACTACCGCAGATTTTTCGTAAATTGGCTTTAGCTATGGCGCAACCAGGCGGATTTGTTGCTCATTTGAGCATTCCCACCGCTGTGCAGACAAGTTTAGTTGAGAATATAGCTTTACCTCAACTAGATGTTTCTCCATTTCCGATGACAGCTTCCAAAGAAGCGATCGCTAAATCTGTAGAGTTATTATCATCTGGCCCCTTTGCCATCTGGGTTGGTTTTGGTGCGCGTGACGCAGCAGAGGAAATCCTTGAACTCGCTGAAAAAACCGGAGCCGCCGTCATGTGCTCACCCCG
The DNA here is from genome assembly GCF_034530835.1 of Nostoc sp. DedQUE12b. Taxonomy (NCBI): domain Bacteria; kingdom Bacillati; phylum Cyanobacteriota; class Cyanophyceae; order Nostocales; family Nostocaceae; genus Nostoc; species Nostoc sp. DedQUE12b. Next base: position 19,820 of record NZ_JAVRCI010000071.1, read on the forward strand.
TGGTAAAGGTATCTTTCCCGAAGATCATCCCCAGTTTGTGGGCGTTACAGGTTTAGGCGGTCATGCTTCCGTCTTAACTTATATGGAAGAACAACCTCCACTACGCACACTCGTATTAGGAACCCGCCTTGGCGAACCGACTTCTTTCTGGAGTTCGGCGCTAGTTCCAAAAGGAGGTTTTGTCCATGTAGATATTGACCCGGAAGTGCCAGGTGTAGCCTATCCCCACGTTGAAACTTTTGCAGTTCGGTCTGATATCAAAGCTTTTGTAAAAGAGTTGTTGCAGCAATTACCAGATGCTCCTGATTCCACAATGTTGCTACCTCGTCCAGAACACAAAGCAATCGAACCTGCACCAGAGGTAGATTATCCAGTGCGGCCAGAAGTATTGATGGCAGCAATTCAAAAGATCATTGTTGAAGATAGCGATGCCGTAGTCATGGCGGAGTGTGGTAACTCGTTTACTTGGTCAACTCATCTACTCCAATTTTCCGAAGCCAATCGTTACCGAGTCAGCACCGGAGTCGGCGCAATGGGTCACGCCGTCACAGGAGTATTGGGTGCAGCACTTGCGAGCAAAAGCAAGGCTGTAGGGATTGTCGGCGATGGAGCAATGCTGATGAATAACGAAATCAGCACAGCCGTGAAATACAAAATTCCTGCAATCTGGATTGTCCTTAACGATGCGCGTTACAACATGTGCCATCAAGGGATGAAAATCTTGGGGTTAAAGGGCGCAGATGCAACAATCCCACCAACAAACTTCGCCATGATTGCTCGTGGGATGGGAGCAGAAGCGATCGTAGTCGTCAGAGAGTCGGATATTGAAGCCGCGTTAGAACAAGCGATCGCATCAAATGTTCCTTTTTTGATTGATGTAGTGATTGACGCCGATCGCCCAGCACCTTCTGGTGGACGTAATAAAAGTTTGGCAGCCCAAGGAATTAAATCAAGTGCTGTTAAAAATGCAGCCAAGCAAGTTTCATTCCCAATGGTTTGATTTTAAAACCTGGCAATTTCCTGCAATTTTTATAGACACTAAAACATCTCAACAAATTGGACTTTAAAATCCAGTTTGCATTAATCCATTCAACGAAAGACAAAGGATAAATTTAGAAGCCTAAAAAACTTTATTCCAGCCAAATAACTATACCCAATCAACTGGAATTTTAAATTTTTGATTTTTAAACCCTAAGTCTCTTCTTAACTCCATCTAATCTTAATGTTCGAGAGTTGTTTTGTGTCTATATATTTACATTTTGTAATGGTCATTACTTTCTCTAACCAATCCTAAACAATATCAAGAGGTCAAGATGCTGCTATTTGAAACTGTTAGAGAAATGGGTCACGAACAAGTTCTTTTTTGTCATGGTAAAAATCCCGAAATTAAGGCAATTATTGCCATCCATGACACAACTTTGGGCCCAGCAATGGGAGCTACAAGAATCTTGCCTTATGTCAACGAAGAAGCTGCTTTAAAAGATGCACTTCGTCTGAGTCGTGGGATGACATATAAAGCTGCTTGTGCCAACATTCCGGCTGGTGGAGGTAAAGCAGTCATTATCGCTAATCCTGAAAATAAAACAGATGACTTGTTGAGAGCTTACGGACGTTTTGTTAACAGTCTCAATGGGCGTTTTATTACCGGACAAGATGTCAATATTACCCCTGATGATGTACGGACAATCAGTCAAGAAACTAAATATGTTGTTGGCGTATCAGAAAAATCTGGTGGGCCTGCTCCCATAACATCACTAGGAGTTTTTCTAGGAATTAAAGCTGCTGTAGAATCTCGTTGGCAGAGTAAAAGACTTGATGGGATGAAAGTTGCAGTTCAAGGCTTAGGAAATGTTGGTAAAAATCTCTGCCGTCACTTACATGAACACGATGCCCAGCTTTTTGTTAGTGATGTAGATCCAGTAAAAGCAGAAGAAGTGAAACGCCTTTTTGGCGCAACTGTTGTAGAACCAACCGAAATTTACTCACTTGATGTAGATATTTTTGCTCCTTGCGCTTTAGGCGGAATTCTTAATAGTCATACAATTCCTTTTTTGCAAGCTTCGATTATTGCTGGCGCAGCTAATAATCAACTAGAAAATGAGCAATTACATAGTCAAATGCTTGCTAAAAAAGGGATTCTTTACAGCCCTGATTATGTAATTAATGCTGGAGGACTAATCAATGTTTACAACGAAATGATTGGTTATGACGAAGAAAAAGCTTTCAAACAAGTGCATAACATTTATGACACGCTATTAGCAATTTTTGAGATTGCGAAACAGCAAGAAGTTACTACTAACGACGCTGCTAGACAATTAGCAGAAGACCGGATCAACAATAGTAAGCGAACCAAGACTAAAGCGATCGCAGCCTAATTATTATTATCTTCAGGAGTGAGAAATGGAAAAAAATACCTTTGCTACATCAGCATATATTGCTACTTCACCAGAGAGCGCTTTTGAATACCTTTGCAGCTTAAAGAACTTGGATGAATGGACGCTTTATAGCCGGATGAAAGAGCAAATTGACGAAGATACCTGGCTGGGAACTGCGTCTGGTTATCACAAGAATCTCTATTATCATGTTAAAAAATTAGAAAATCCACTTTTCTATGGCATAGAGTGGCACTGTGGATTAGAGTATCAGAAATATTTTCAGGTTTACCCTGTATTGCTGTTTCCTACAGATTATATCGAGCCTGGAACAGATGAAAAAGGTGTGTATTTTCACTGGTTGAGCTTTGTCGATCCCAAACGGCAAACTCAGATGATTATGCAGGGAATTCATACAGTACACACTTCTGAATGTCGTTCTCTCAAAGGTAATTTGGAACGCAAAGCCGGTCTGACCTCAGCAGCCAAAGGACGCCACTTTATTGATACAGACACCATTTATGTCGATGCCCCAATTGAAATCGGTATTGAATACCTAAAAGACCTAAAAAACGTAGATGAGTGGGCGCATTTACTGCGACCCAATGGTGAGATCACTGCTGAATCAGGTGAATTCAAAGATGAATATGACCAAAAAGTAAAAGTGTCTGTGCGAGTTCATTCTTTGAGTAAATACTACTTACTTGAACAAGAACATTTTTATCCAGATTACGAATATTATCAGCGTTCTGTAGCATTACTGATTCCAACCGCTTATGCTTTCGCTGACCCAGAAGCCTCTGGTTTCATCCTACATCGAATCACATTCTGGAAAACAGATGGAACTGTCACCCACGGCAAACTTCAGATTGAAGACTTTGGTGCTGAGAGCATGAACATCAAACGTTTACTCGAGGCCAAAGCTGGCAACCTCAAATCATTTGACCGAGGAATGAGCTATCTACCAAAGATTCAAGAATCGCTAATTAATAGTCATTAGTCATTGGTCATTGGTCATTGGTCAACTAACAAATGACAAATGACAAATGACAAAGGACAAAACATGAAACTGAAAAAACTTACCATTACTTTACTCACTTTTTGTGTTGCCGCCTTTTCGGGAATCAAAGCTGCCTCAGCTGCATCCTTTTCAGTAATCGCCGACGGTCTATATAACGCTGGAGGTTTGAGCTTTAGCCCTGATGGTAATCTCTATGTTACAGAGGCGGGAATAGGGGGAAGTGGAGGTTGCGTTCCACCAGCAAGCGGTCAAGGTGATTCTTTATGCTATGGCACAAGTGGGGCAGTTACCAAAATTGAGAATGGTAAAACCGAACGCATACTTACAGGACTTTCTTCCTTAGCATTACCTGATGGAACTGGAGCCGCCGGCCCTCGTGATATCAAATTTGATGCTCAAGGTAAACCTTATATTCTGATTGGGTATGGGGCGAATCCAGCTTTTCGCGATCGCAATTTGGGTAATACTGACCTCGGTAAAATTATCGCTGCCGACTTTAATACCAATACCTGGAAAAGTGTTGCCGATTTAGCTAACTATGAACTCGCCAACAATCCCGATGGTGGTGATGTTGGTAGCAATCCCTTGGGTTTCCTAATAGATGGCAATAAGTTAGTTGCAACTGATGCAGGTGCAAACAACTTACTCAGCGTCAATACTGCCGTTAGTAATTTGCAAACTATTACCACCTTCCCCGAAGACATTTTGACGAATCCCGTCTTTCCACCCTCCGGTACACCATCTAATGAACCAGCACAGGTTCCATCTCAAGGTGAAGTGGTGCAATCGCAGTTTGCAACTCAACCAGTACCCTCAAGTGTGACTAAAGGCCCTGATGGCGCTTATTATGTCAGCCAATTTACAGGTTTTCCCTTCCCTGAAGGTGGAGCAAAAATCTATAAAATCGGTGCTGATGGTAAGCCAACAGTATATGCCGATGGTTTTACCCAACTCACAGACTTGGAATTTGATACTGAAGGCAATTTGTATGCTTTGCAGTACGCCAATCAGTCAGCTTGGAAGGGTGATTTTGATGGTTCTGTCATCAAAATAGCTCCTGATGGGACACGCACAACTCTTCTGAGCGGGAATGGATTAGAGTCACCTAGCGCCTTGACTATTGGTGCTGATGGTGCAGTATACGTCACCAACCGAGGCGATCGCCCAGGACTTGGACAAGTTCTCAGAATTGAAAATATCAAGTCTGTCCCTGAACCGAGTTCTGCTTTAGGTGTATTAGCGATCGGCGCTTTCGGCGTTGGTTGGTTGCACAAGAAAAGAAACTCTAAACCTCTCATAGATAGAGTTGTGGCGCTCAAGTAAAAAGTTTCAAACCAATATCAGTGCCTCTCAAGGACATTTACCCTGCATTCTTCAGGGACTAGAATTCCTTCTCTTTAAAACCATAAAACTTTCCCGAAATTAGTAACTCTTAATCTCCCTTGAAAGGTATGAAACTCAAATCATTTGCTCTTACATCTCTGACATTTTGTTTTACTGCTATTTGTGGAACAACATCTGCACAAGCTGCAACACTAACAACTATTGTCGATGGAATCAGTAATGCACGGGGTAATAGCTTTGGCCCTGATGGAAGTCTATACGTAGCAGAACCAGGTATAGGAGGAAACGGGAATTGCCAGCCATCTCCAAGTGCAATATTTCAGCCTCTTTGTGCAGGCAATACTGGTTCACTCGTTAAAGTTTCACCAGACGGTACCAAAACGCGTTTACTTACTAACTTTCAGTCTGTCGCAGAACAACCCTCCGGCAACCAAGGAGCTGGTATTCAAGACCTGCAATTCGACTCTTTGGGAAATGCTTATCTTTTAACTGGGTTTGCTGGATATCCTGGAAACCGCGATAAAGAAACACTTGAACTTGGTTCTAAATACCCTCTCCCAGAAACGCAACTTAAAGTTTTTCCGCCATCCGCACCCGATAAAGTTTTGAATGCCTCGAACTTAGCACAACTATACAAAGTTGACCTGAATACCGGCTCTCTCAACAGTATTTTCGACTTTGGCAAGTATGAAATTATCAACAATCCAGATGGTCAAGATGTAGTTACCAATCCCTACGATCTGACTATCGGTGGCGATACTGCTTATGTCGTTGATGGTGGTGGAAACGCTGCTTACAAAATTAAACTTGATGGCAGTGGCTCTGAAGCGATCGCAATTCCTAAGAAAATCCTTAGCGCCTCAGTGTTGCCATCTGCGCCACCAGGGCAAGAGTTACCTCCAGACCTAGTAGAGTTGCTTCCAGGGCTAGTAGAACAGCTTCCTGGAGGGAAAATAGCCGTTCAATCAGTACCAACAGGTGGCGCAATTGGCCCCGATGGAGCTTTATACGTTGGTGAATATACGGGTTTTCCTTATCCAGAAAATCAATCACGGATTTTCCGCATCGGCAAGGATGATAAGCCAGAGGTCTTTCTAGATGGGTTTACGCACATCACCGACCTAACTTTTGATGAGAAAGGCAATTTGCTGGTCTTACAGTTCAGTGACACCTCTCAGTTAAACGGTGACATCACAAATCTACCTGGATCTCTGATCCAAGTTTCTCCTGATGGCACTCGCACAACACTCGTTGCAGCAGGTGAAGGGCTAGATTCGGCTGATGGAATTGATATTGGGCCTGACGGCAAGATTTATATTACCAATCGCGGTGTCGGCCCAGAAAACGGGCAGGTTGTTCGGGTGGATGGTCTGGTTACACAAAGAGTCCCCGAATCTGGTTCAGTAGTTGGCTTACTAGCACTTGCTAGTGTAGGCGCAACTGCTGCTTTCGCCAAGCGCAAACGCCAAGACAAGTTGGGTGAATTGCTACCCAAAGCAGAGATAGTCTAATTCCTCAAAACCTTGGCTCTGTAAGGTAATTGTTAGAGAATAGGCTGCTGCCTCACACAGAAAGTTGCATTTCAAACAAGAGGCAGCAGCCCGAATATTAGGGTTCCCGAACTGGGAGTGGGAACAAAATTAGTCTAGGAAAGAGTATACACTCATACAACCAGGACTTCAAACTCATGGGATTAGTCAAAAATTTGTCAATCGGCATTCTCGGTGCTGGATTCATGGTGTTGGCAACAGCAGCCCAAGCCAAGGCTGTAACATTAACTTACGACAGAAGTATCGGCAGTCCTGGTTTCGGCCCTGGAGAACTGTTTGTTCCCCAGGGTATAGCGGTAGATAGCCAAGGGAATACCCTCATAGCTAACGGACGCGGTGTTAACCCGGATGGCACTCCTAACTTCAACCTCGGTAACAAAATTGAAAAATTTAGTCCCAGCGGTCAGTATATTGGAGCAATTGGCTCCGGTGGCACAGGACCTGGACAGTTTGACGAGCCAACAACTGTAGACTTTAATCCCGTAACAGGGGATCTGTATTCAGGTGATGTTTACAACAACCGCATCAATCAATTCGATTCTCAGGGTAACTTTATTAGATCCTTTGCAAACGGAGATTTTACCCCTCGTGTAAATGATAGGATTTTCTTTGGCCCATCTGGTTTGACATTTGACAAAACTGGCAACGTTTACGTAGGTGATTTTAACGGCGAAAGAATCCTTAAATTCACACCAGACGGACAGCCAATTGGTGTCATTGGTGGTACTGTGGGCACTGCACCTGGGCAATTCCAAGGTGTAGCAGGTGTAAGAATTTCCCCTGTTAGTGGAAATATCTTTGTAGCTGACCAGTATAACAACCGCGTTCAAGTACTCGATCCAAATGGTAATCCTCTGTTGGCATTTGGTTCAGCAGGTAGCGGGCCTGGACAGCTTCTTCAGCCAATTGGCATCGAAGTAGACGACCAAGAGAATGTTTATGTAGCTGATTCTATCAACAGCCGCGTTCAGGTGTTTGATAAAAACGGTAACTTCTTGACTTCCTTCGGTCAACCAGCCCTAGATGCATCAGGCAACCCTGTACCGCCTCCAGCATTAACTGGCCCTCCTTTTGGCAATCCCCTTGACCTCACTCCAGGCAGATTTAACTGGACGGGTGGTACAACTCTCAAAGATGGCAAGCTTTATGTGGGCGATTTCTTCCAAGGTCGCGTCCAAGTGTTAAACGTAGAGGGGAGAAGGCAAGTACCGGAACCTAGCTCAGGATTGGGTTTAGCATTGCTCGGACTTGGGGCTACTACTATCACATTGCGGAAACGTGGACAACAAAAGCCAGTCTTCAGTTTAGAGAAATAACTGCAAAAACAGTGCTAATAGTCAGTCAAGTTGAAATTAACAGGTAAATAAGTTCGTAGTAAGGACTAAAGTCCTTACTACAAATCTTCAGGACATTAACGGTTAATGCACATTCTGATTTATTCATACAACTATCATCCAGAACCAATTGGTATTGCACCTTTGATGACTGAACTAGCAGAAGGGCTGGTGAAGCGAGGGCACCAAGTGCGGGTAATCACAGGTATGCCTAACTATCCTCAGCGTCAGATTTACGATCGCTATCGGGGTAAGTTATACGTTACTGAAGAGAAAAATGGTGTCAAAATTCAACGTAGTTACCTGCGGATTAAGTCTAAACCTAACCTTATAGATCGGCTACTGCTAGAGTTGAGCTTTGTCTTTACAAGTTTGCCACAAGCTCTCAAGGGTGAGCGACCTGATTTAATTCTTTTAACAGTGCCACCGTTACTCGTTTGCTTACCTGCAACTTTAATAAGTTGGCTATACAACTGTCCAGTAGTCCTGAATGTACAAGATATCCTGCCAGAAGCGGCTGTGCGTGTTGGGCTAATTAAAAATAAGTTGATGATTCTGGCTTTAGAAGCTTTAGAGAAATTTGCCTACCGAAAAGCACATACCATTAGTGTGATTGCTAATGGCTTTGTAGATAATTTAATAAATAAAGGTGTACCTGTTAATAAAATTGCCTGCATTCCAAATTGGGTAAATCTAAATTTTATCCGCCCTTTACCAAAAAAGAATAACTATTGGAGAGCTACCCATCAACTCGATGGTAAATTTGTAGTGCTTTATTCAGGTAATATTGCTCTGACGCAAGGTTTGGAGACAGTAATAGAAGCAGCAGCTTGCTTGCGCCATATTAATGATATTGTCTTTGTCGTAGCTGGCGAATCCCAAGCTCTCGAAAGGTTGCAAAAACATTGTCTTGCTTGTGGTGCAGATAACGTTTTGCTTTTACCATTGCAACCGCGAGAAAAACTACCGCAAATGTTAGCAGCTGCTGATGTCGGGTTGATTGTGCAAAAGAGGAATGTAATTTCCTTCAATATGCCTTCTAAAATACCATTGTTGTTAGCCAGTGGTCGCCCAATTGTCGGTTCAGTTCCCGCCACTGGTACTGCTGCCAAGGCTATTCAAGAAAGTGGCGGCGGTATTATCGTGAAGCCAGAGTCAGCAGATGCTTTAGCCACTGCGGTATTAGATTTATATAATCAACCGGAACTAGCAGCAAAATTAGGGCGTGAAGGAAGAAAGTTTGCGGTAGAAAACTACTCCTTTGAGCAAGCGCTAGATCGGTATGAAGAGTTATTTTATGATGCGATCGCCAAAGAAGCAACGACTTTGGATATCTTGCCCAAATTGAGTTCTCAGGAATCACTTGTTGATCAAGAGCTTTTGGTACATACCTTGCCCCTTGTGCGCGTCGTATCTCAAAGACTAATGACAAATGAAAAATTCAGATCGGCTGAAAAAAACTGACCAAAGGTTGATCGCCTTATTGAGCGATCGCATATCATTATTAGCAGCATCAGAACAACCTTCTCTAGATGAGCAACTGGCTGATGTCGCTCCTCTACTCGCCCAAGCTGGTATTCCTGAGTCTGTTTGGGCAGGTGTGCTAAACAGTTGTCATGCTACTCCAATTCCTAAATATGCAACAAATCATGTCACTCCCCGACAAATTACCATCATCGGTGGACACGGTAGGATGGGAAAGTTATTTAAGGAGCAACTTTCGCTAGTAGGTAATAATGTTAGCGTTCTCGAATATGAAGATTGGGAATACGCAGAACAACTATTAGGTCAGACAGAATTAGTTTTAGTCAGTGTTCCTATTGAACATACAGTTGATGTTATTAAGCGGGCAGCGAAATACCTGGCCCCAAATACAGCTTTGTGTGACATCACGAGCATCAAAACTCAGCCAACTCAGGCGATGCTCGAACACCATTCTGGCCCAGTTATGGGTTTACACCCAATGTTTGGGCCAAATATCAAATCGTTTTTCGGGCAAAAAGTAGTAGTGTGTCCAGGTCGAAGCGATGATTCATTTCAATGGTTTTTAGACTTGATTAAAAGTCAAGGTGGAGAGTTAATTTTTTGTACGCCTGAAGAACACGATCAAATGATGGTGATTGTTCAAGCAACGCAACATTTCTGTAGATTTAGTCTTGGTATTTTCTTAGCACAAACAAAAATCGATATACAGCAGACTTTAACAATGTCAACCCCTAATTACCGTCAAGAAATTGACATTGTTAAACGTTTGTTTTCCCAAAACCCTCACTTGTGTGTGGATATCATGCTAGCTACAGAAGAAAGATGTGATGCGATTAGTTTTTTAGCTGATACTTACAGTCGTTTAGCAAAACTAGTAGCGATGAAAGATAGAGATGCATTAATTCAAGAATTTGAAAAGGCGCAAAGCTTTTTTGAAGAGAAAATTAACAGCTTTATGCAGCCTTTAAATACAATTGCTATTCAACGAGATTTTCAACCAAAACTGCACACAAATATTAGCATTTAAAGAAATATAAATATGCTGATAGACATTTTTCACGATACCGTTTGTCCTTGGTGCAGAATTGGGAAAAAACATCTGTTTGATGCACTGGCACAACGGCAAGAAAAAGAAGTACATATCCGCTGGCATCCTTTTCTTTTAGACAATACTATTCCTGCGGAAGGATACGAATTCCGCAGCTTTATGCAAAATAGAAAAGGGATGAAAGCGGAAGAAATACAACAGATATTTGATAATACGCGACGCGCAGGTGAGGCGGCTGGGGTTAAGCTAGATTTTGACAAAATCCGTTTGGCTGTCAATACTAAGCTTTCTCATCAACTGATTGCACTTGCACCCGCAAAGGTAAAAAACGATGTTGTCGAAGCTATTTATCAAGCTTACTTTGAAGACGGTTTGAACATTGGAAATCTTGACGTTATTGTTGCCATCGGTACAGCGTATCAGATGAATGCTAGCGAATTAAAGTTGCAATTAAACGATCGTGTGGTGAGTGATGCAGTTATTGCTGAATCAACATTTGCTCGGTTAAATGGCATCAACAGTGTGCCGTTCTTCGTTATCAATGACAAAGTTAAGGTAAATGGATCTCACTCGGTAGAGGTATTCCTGGAAACTTTGAATCGTGCTGCACTTTTAGATATACCTGCAAAAATATGATAGTTGACATCAAGCAAAAAAGCAGATTAATTCATCAACGTGTTTCGGTTACTTTTGACTACGAAGTTTACTTCACCCAAAACTTATTTGAGTTGAAAAATCCTACCTTAGCCCAAGTGATTGGTGCGGATGAGGAGACAAAGCCGAAGAAAATATTTGCAGTGGTAGACGCAGGAATATTAAAGTATCAACCTGAATTGGTAAAGCAATTAGTCGCGTATACCAAGTTTTATGCAGAAGTACTAGCGATCGCTGCCCAACCGATGATAATTTCGGGGGGAGAAGCTGCCAAAAACGATCGCACTTTAGTAGAGGAAATCCAGCAACAGATTGAAGCCGCCGGATTATGTCGCCACTCTTACATATTAGCGATCGGGGGTGGGGCGGTATTGGATTTAGTCGGATATGCAGCCGCAACTGCTCACCGGGGAATTCGTCTAATTCGGGTTCCAACAACGGTGTTAGCGCAAAACGATTCTGGGGTTGGCGTCAAAAACGGCATCAATGCCTTTGGTAAAAAGAACTTTCTCGGCACCTTTGCGCCACCTTATGCAGTTATAAATGACTCTGCGTTCTTGACAACTCTAGACGATCGCGATTGGCGTTCTGGAATCGCAGAAGCTGTCAAAGTGGCGCTGATTAAGGATGCTAGCTTTTTTGATTTTATCCACTCTCACACCACAGCCTTGAAGCGGCGAGATATGGATGCTATGCAACAGGTTATCTATCGTTGCGCTCAGTTGCATTTAGAACATATTGCCAATGGCGGCGATCCTTTTGAAATGGGTTCGTCTCGTCCCCTGGATTTTGGACATTGGGCGGCTCATAAACTGGAGCATTTGACAAATTATCGCTTGCGTCATGGCGAAGCAGTTGCGATCGGTATTGCTTTGGATAGCACTTATTCTTATTTGGCAGGATTGCTGGATTGTTCGGAGTGGCAACGGATATTAAATACTTTATCAGCGTTGGGTTTCACGTTGTATGTGCCAGAACTGGCTGATAAGTTATCACAATTGGAAGATCCTAATTGTTTGTTTCGGGGTTTGACTGAATTCCGCGAACATTTAGGGGGAGAGTTGACTTTGACGCTGTTAAAAGGGATTGGAAAAAGAATCGAGGTTCATGAGGTGAATTTGTTGTTATATAAGCAAGCAATATCGCTGTTGCGAGAATTGAGGGGGGAATTTTAAACGTAGAAGTAGATGCTCTGCGGCTTGCCGTACCCCTCCGGGGAAGCAAGCTACGCGGAGCATCCCCTAGCGTAGGAATGCAGAGATTTTATGACATTATTTACTACTTTTGGGGGAGGCGGATTTTTTAAATATGGTTGTTAGTAAAAGTACTAGAAAAGCGGTATAAAAAGCGAATAAATTGACACCCAATCGAAAAATTATTCAATGTATTATCTGCTTGATATCTAGTATTCTTAAATAAGAAGCAAAAAGTTTTTGATTACACCTTTTAAAAAGAATATGTTGACTTAGATTGATAGAAAATTATCTAAGTCTTTCTAGGTTTGAAAATAACTACTAATAATGATTAATGGTTGACTAACAAATATTCTAGAGAAATTACTCATGGTTTTTGATTCACGTTCCTACAATACTCTTGGTGGTGTCAGTATTTCTCGTTCCATCACTGAAGTTAAGATGGACACTGCCCTGGAAGATATTCTGTTCCATTTAAATTCTCAGCGTGGAGGGTTGCTAAGGAGTAGCTACGAATATCCAGGCAGATACAAAAGATGGGCGATCGGATTTGTCAATCCACCATTAGAGTTGACTACACAGGATAATGCTTTCACTTTGATAGCGTTGAATGAACGCGGTCAAGTACTTTTGCCATTCTTTTTAAAGAGACTATCCCAGTCCGAACAACTTGAGAACGTCACCCAAGAAGATAACTGTATTGTAGGCTTTATTAAACCTTCCGAAAAATTATTTACTGAAGAAGAACGTAGTAAACAGCCTTCATCATTTACAGTTGTCCGCGAAATTCTATATACTTTTTCTAGCCAAGAAGACGAGCATTTAGGCTTGTATGGTGCGTTTGGTTATGACTTAGTTTTTCAGTTTGAACCAATTACCCAACATCTGGAACGTCCTACAGATCAGCGCGATTTGGTGCTTTATTTGCCAGATGAATTGATTGTTGTTGACTACTATCAGCAACGTGCATTTCGTTTACAATATGATTTTAAAACAGCGCACGGCAACACCAAGAATCTTCCTAGAACAGGTGAGTCTGTAGATTATCGCGGCAAACATCTTTTACCAAATCAAACTGCTGACCATAAAGTAGGCGAATATGCAAAAAAAGTTGAGGTTGCACTCGATTATTTCCGCAGAGGCGATTTATTTGAAGTTGTTCCTAGTCAAAACTTTTTTGAAGGCTATGAAGACGAACCCAGCAAACTATTTAATACCTTAAAGGAAATAAATCCTAGTCCTTATGGGTTTATTTTTAATTTAGGTGGCGAATATCTGATTGGTGCATCTCCAGAAATGTTTGTGCGGGTTGAAGGTAGGCGGGTAGAAACTTGTCCAATTAGTGGCACTATTAGCCGGGGACAAGATGCTCTTGATGATGCGGTGCAAATTCGTCAGTTACTCAACTCTCACAAAGATGAAGCTGAGTTGACCATGTGTACTGATGTCGATCGCAATGACAAATCTCGAATCTGCGAGCCTGGTTCAGTACAAGTCATTGGTCGTCGCCAGATTGAATTATACAGCCACCTGATACATACAGTAGATCATGTTGAGGGTACACTGCGATCGCAATTCGATGCTTTAGATGCCTTTCTTTCGCATACATGGGCGGTTACAGTCACCGGCGCACCCAAAAGGGCAGCAATAGATTTTATTGAACAGCACGAAAAGAGCGCCCGACGTTGGTATGGTGGAGCAGTCGGCTATTTAAATTTCAACGGAAATTTAAATACTGGCTTAATTCTGCGGACAATTCGATTAAAAGATTGCATCGCGGAAGTCCGAGTTGGGGCTACTGTCCTTTATGACTCCATACCTCAAGCAGAAGAACAAGAAACAATTACCAAAGCTGCTGCTTTATTTGAAACGATTCGCCGTGTAAAGCAAACGAGTCAGAAAATTGATGAGTCTGGTTCTCTAAAATTAAGTAAACAGATTCCAGGTGTAAAATCTAGCAAACGCATCTTACTAATAGACTACGAAGACTCATTTGTTCATACCCTAGCCAATTACATTCGCCAAACTGGTGCAAGCGTTACTACACTGCGTCATGGTTTTTCGGAATCGTTATTCGATACAGAACGCCCTGACTTAGTTGTATTATCTCCTGGCCCTGGTAGACCAAGTGATTTTGGAGTTTCCGAGACTGTCGGTGCGCTTCTGCATCGCCAAATTCCGATTTTCGGAGTTTGTCTAGGACTGCAAGGCATCGTTGAAGCTTTTGATGGCGAATTGGGAGTTCTCAACTATCCTCAACATGGCAAATCTTCACGGATTTTCGTCACCGATTCCAATTCTGTCACCTTCAACAACTTACCGGAATCCTTTGCAGTGGGTAGATATCACTCATTGTTTGCTTTACCGCAACGTTTACCAAAAGAACTCAAAGTAACAGCGATTTCTGATGACGACGTAATTATGGGCATTGAACATCAGACACTTCCCATCGCCGCCGTTCAGTTTCATCCAGAATCAATCATGACTCTAGGTGGAGAAGTCGGTCTGAAAATCATTAAAAATGTGGTGCGTGCATATACGCAATCATTAGTTAGGAGTTAGGAGTTAGGAGTTAGGAGTTGAGAGTTGAGAATATGGAATTTGGAATTTGGAAACTGAAATTCTTAACTCAAAAACTCATAGATAACTCATAATTAACAACTAATAACTCTTAACTCCTAACTCCTAACCTCCCCACTCCCCCAAGCAGTTTATGACTAACCAAGTTGCTCCTTCCCGCCATATTCTTGAAGAAATTGTGTTGTATAAAAGGCAAGAAGTTGCACAAATGCAGCAAGAACTGCCTTTAGCTTCCTTGCGACAACAGTTAAATACAGCCCCGACTGTGCGAAATTTCTTGACTGCTTTACAAGAAAACCCCAACCAACCTAGCTTAATTGCCGAGGTTAAAAAAGCATCGCCTAGCCGTGGGATTATCCGCGCAGATTTTGACCCAGTTGCTGTTGCTCAAGCTTATGAACGAGGCGGTGCAGCTTGTCTATCAGTCTTGACTGACGAAAAGTTCTTTCAGGGCGGTTTTGATAATCTGCGGAATGTGCGTCAACAAGTTGCATTACCTTTACTATGCAAGGAGTTCATCATTGACCGCTATCAAATTTATTTAGCACGGACAGCAGGTGCAGATGCAGTATTGTTGATTGCAGCTATTTTATCAGATCGAGAACTCCAAGATTTTTTGCAAGTAATTCACGATTTGGGCATGACTGCGCTAGTAGAAGTCCATACCTTAGCTGAACTGGATCGAGTGCTAAAGCTTGATAACCTAAGTTTAGTAGGAATCAACAATCGCAATTTAGAAGATTTTACCCTTGATTTAGGAACAACACAGCAACTCTTAGCAGAGCGTCAACAACAATTACAAAGTTTGGATATTACCGTTGTCAGCGAGTCTGGACTGTATACACCTGCTGATTTATCTCTTGTCGCTGAAGCTGGCGCGCGTGCAGTTTTGATTGGCGAGTCTTTAGTTAAACAAAGCGATGTCGAACAAGCTGTGCGTGAGATTTTGAGTGCTGAGATTTTGAGTGCTGAGATTTTGAGTGCTGAGTGCTGAGGTAAACCTCAAAAATGAAGCTTTGATACTCGACGACGGAGTTCAAAGACTCGTTAACGGAGATAAAAGCCTCATTCACGAGGATCAAAGACTCGTTAACGGAGATAAAAGCCTCATTCACGAGGATCAAAGACTCGTTAACGGAGATAAAAG
>NZ_JAVRCI010000072.1:0-3763 GCF_034530835.1 Nostoc sp. DedQUE12b
TTACCCTTTCCCCAGATCATAAGGAAAGTGAAAAATGCTTATCCGAACCGTATTGCCTGCCCCCCTGCTTTTTCACTAATCCCCCTGTGGATGCTCATCCCACAAGGTTGTCAGTTCTCGTAAACTTTGATGATTGCCATTACCCAAAATCAGATGATCTAGTACCGGAATGCCCAAAAGCTGCGCCCCTGATAATAACTGACGCGTCAATTCTATATCTTCCTGGCTGGGTTCAAGGTTCCCAGAAGGATGGTTGTGGGCAACTATTACCCGCGTTGCACCTTGACGAATAACTTCTCGAAAAATATCACGAGGAGAAGCTAGGGTTTCGGTTGCAGTACCAATGGTAATTACTTGCGTACCCAGCAAGCGATTCTTGACATCTAACAACACCACTGCAAAACGTTCTTGTACCTGCCACATCAAATCTTGACTGAGGGTAGCAGCAGCAGCAAGTGGGCTATCAATTAATGTGCCATCATTCGGTCGAGATTGAAAAGCGCGTTTGCCCAATTCAATTGCTGCTAAGATACTTGTCGCTTTCGCTGGGCCAACACCAGAAATTTGCATCAACTCAGCAGGGCTAACTTCTCGCAATACTACCAAAGGATCGCGTTGGTGTTTGCTTAATTCGCTCAAGATATATTGTCCCAAACCCACAGCAGATAGTTTTCCCGGCCCTTGACCAGTGCCTAGAAGAATTGCAATTAACTCCGCTGTGGCTAAAATTTTTGCACCATGCGTCATTAATCGCTCACGCGGACGCTCATTTGTAGGTAGGTCGGCAATTCTGAGGCAATAGGTCATATTAAACTAAGAGAATAGCACCACACATAGAACTATCCTTAGTTATCCCTTGTTTGCTCCCAAAATCTTCTTTATTTGAGAAAATCTTTAACCTTGGTAAGTTTGTATAGGTAATTTCATTTGCAACTTTTAAAGGGAACACTAAAAAAGATGATTTAAGGCGATGCCTACAGCGGTAAACTACGCTATGTTTGACAATCTATTCAACAATCTCAAAGGTTTTATTGACTCTAAAATTCAGGAAGTCGGTAACGATCTCCAAAAACGCTTCGGCGTTCCCGAACCCGCAGAGCCATTTGTGCTGATTCGTCGATTCACACCTGCCGATTCCACGGTGACAAAAGGAGGCATTGCAATTGTCAAAGAAGGCTGGCAAATAGAAGCCTATGACAATAATACTCAGTCATTGTTAACTAGTACAGATCCTTTGCGAAATGTCATCTTATTTGAAGTTGCAGAACCTGATGTCCAAGAATGTGTTCTTGCTTGTCAATTTTACGCGACAGTGTTGAATACAGAAAAACCAATTAAAGTTAGTTTAGGTTTACGTAGACCGGGACAATGGGGTGCAATGATAACAACTTCACAGTCTACAGGAGTTTCGTCAACGGAAGATTTTCGGCCTTACGAAGTGCGTGCCCATTTTAAAAAAGAAGCAAATGCTGCCAAAGTTCAAATCAGTGTGCAATTTGAGAGTAGTGGCATTCTTAAAATTAGAGATATTGAATTGCTGCAAGCCCCCGTCAAGTCGGAATCATGAGTAATAAGTAGGTTGGCACAATTAAACCGAACTATACAAAGTTTTGTATGGGTAAAGGGAAAAGGTTAAAGGGTAAAGGTTTTTCCCTTTTACCCTTAACCTTTACCCTTCTTAATTTAGTTGTGTTTTTTAGCACCTACTTACTTATCTGAAGGTTTGAGCAAGCAAAGTGCGTAGTTTCCGGCTTTAGGCATCGCATAATTAGCACACAACACTGCGATTCCTGGTTAACTATGAGTCAGCGATCGCATAATTCAGCAGCCCTACACCACAGGCGATCGCAAACCCTTTTAACTTTTTAATTTTCCTTAATTACTGATGAATTTGCGTTGCTTTCAACATGTGGTAGGTAATGATCAACTGAGTCAGAGCCAGAGGATAACTTTGCAGTGTTTCTCCAGTTGTACCAGCAATTTTACCCAGTTCTGGATTACTTTCGCGATCGCAAATATTTCGGAGATGGGGCATATCAGAACAAATAATATGCTCTAGCTTATTCACCTGTTCTAAGGTGGCATGACCATCAACTTCTAAAACATCCACAGGTTTGCACATATCCCTATCTAGTCCCAGCCGGATGGCTGAGTCAGAATTGCTGGAACTAGAGTTGGTAATTGCGGTGAAATCTGGATGTGGAATTGTCGGACGCAGTACCAGTCGGACATTCAGGTGTCCATTGGTTTCATCATCTTCATCAGTGGGTGGATAGAAACTAATGACTATATCAGACCATTGCCGTTGGGGACGGATAAACTGGGCTGAGTCTGGTTCGCGCTTTTCTAGTTCCGCTAGCACCTGTTCCGGTGTGTAACCCCGCTTTTGCGTATCTCGTTTGACTTTCCACTTAGCACGTAAATCTTCAGGAGGCGCAAGATAGACTTTAACATCATAAGAGTCACGGGCGGCACGAGTAGAATAACCGAGTAATCCTTCGATAATCACGAATTTACTGGGCTTGATATAGTGAGGTGCCTCGAATGTGCCTGTTTTGTGGCTATAAACTGGCTTGAGAATTGGTTGTCCTGTGCGTAGCAGCGACAGATGTTGCTGCATAATATCCAGGTGGTTGCAGTCGGGGTGGAGGGCAGTGATGCCAATTTCTGCACGTTGTTGGCGATCGTAACGGTGGTAATCATCTGTACAGATGATTGTGACATCTTCTGGGCCGAGTGCTTGAGCGATTCCCCGCGTTAGCGTTGTTTTACCAGCCGCGCTGTCGCCGACAATACCAAGAATTATTGGACGGCTCATCATAACCTCCGATAATAAAAACAACTTTAGTAATAAAATTACCTACAATAGTTTTTATTCTAGAAGGGTTTAAGCAAGTAACTCAACCAAAGGCTTGGTATGCAATATCTCTACACATAGATGTTTGTGCGGATATCGCTTTTTGCATAATAATCACAATCTACATGATTGTCAGAGTTATCTGTACACATAATCATGAATGCAAAACTAGACATTCCTTGCTGAACTTACTCTCAGGCGCAGATATTCAATTTTGATACAAGCATCCATAACCATATTTAGTCCTGCATCAATAGCTTTTTGTGCTGATGGTTGATGCCAGATACCCAGTTGTGTCCATACAGTTTTCGCATTGATAGAAATTGCTTCATCCACAATTTCTGACAAGTACTCACTACGGCGAAACACGTTAACAATATCCACAGGTTCGGGTAATTCCTGGAGTGCAGCATAACTGGGTTGACCATCAATTTCTTTAATTAGGGGGTTAACGGCATAGACTGTATAGCTTTTCTGCCGCAAGAATTGGGCGATTTGATAACTGGTGCGTTGGGCGAAGCCCTTGCCGTAGGCATCGCGTTTATCAGAGTGACCCACAACAGCGATGGTTTTGGCTTGAGTCAACACTTCACGCAGGGCGTTATCATCTTCTTTAAGGTTTAGCATGGTCTAATATATCCTGAGCGTAGGCGCAGCCCGTCGTAGACATCGCTTTGCTATCAAATCTGAGTTGCATTTAAATATAATTTTGACTTTTAAAAAATCATCCACGAGTATAAAAGACTCATTCACGAGTATAAAAGACTCATTCACGAATATCAAAGACTCATTCACGAGTATAAAAGACTCATTCACGAATATAAAAGACTCATTCACGAGTATAAAAGACTCATTCACGAATATAAAAGACTCATTCACGAGTATAAAAGACTCATTCACGAATAT
>NZ_JAVRCI010000072.1:3863-35254 GCF_034530835.1 Nostoc sp. DedQUE12b
GACTCATTCACGAGTATAAAAGACTCATTCACGAATATCAAAGACTCATTCACGAATATCAAAGACTCGTCCGCGAGTATAAAATACTCATTCACGAGTATAAAAGACTCATTCACGAGTATAAAAGACTCATTCACGAATATCAAAGACTCGTTTCCTATTCTCCATGCCCAATGCCCATGACAACTAAAACATTAGGACTCGAACAAAACCTATATGACTATTTACTGTCAATCTCTCTGCGAGAACCAGAAATTTTAACTCAACTGAGACAAGAAACAGCCCAGTATCCAATTGGGAGAATGCAGATTGCTCCCGAACAAGGGCAGTTTTTAGCATTGCTAGTGCAATTGCTGGGAGCTAAGAAAACTTTGGAAATTGGGGTATTTACAGGTTATAGTTCCCTGGTGGTGGCATTAGCGTTACCTAGTGACGGTAAGGTGGTAGCCTGTGATATTAGTGAAGAATTTACAACGATCGCTCGGCGCTATTGGCAACAAGCAGGTGTGGCGGATAAAATTCAACTGCACATTGCCCCAGCTTTGCAGACTTTGGATCGACTACTCGCAACCAAAGAAGCAGAAACTTTTGATTTTGCTTTCATCGATGCAGATAAGAGCAACTATGATGGCTATTATGAGCGATCGCTGCAATTAGTGCGTCCGGGGGGATTGATTGCGATCGATAATGTCCTCTGGTCAGGTAGGGTTGCCGACCCGCAAGTACAAGATAATAGAACTAAAAGAATTCGTGCCTTTAATCAAAAACTGCATCAAGACCAGCGAGTTAGTCTTAGTGTACTAGCGATCGCAGATGGCTTAACTCTGGCATTGAAAAAGTAATACCAATTAAAAAAACAATGCGACAAATAGACCATTTGTAAAGACGCGATTCATCGCGTCTTAACCCAAGAATGTGTTGCAATCATTAATTGAATTGGTATACATTTAACGAAAATAGCTCTTATTGCTCTAACATTTGGAAAAATCGGGTAAAGTAATCTGGGAAAGTCTTCGCTGTACAACCAGGATCTTTAATTACAATCCCTGGAACCTTCAAGCCAGTGACAGCAAAAGCCATTGCCATCCGATGATCGTGATAGGTTTCAATTGCCGCCGGAGTAATAGGACTAGGCTCTATTTTCAGGCTATCTGCAAATTCTTCAACCTTAACTCCTAACCGACGCAACTCTGTGACAACAGCTTTAATTCGGTCGGTTTCCTTATATCGAATATGTTCTACATTACGAATCGTAATCGGGGAACTAGCAAAGGGTGCGATCGCTCCTAATGTTTGCACTAGATCCGATATATCATTCATATCAATATCTATGCCTTGCAATTGCTTCGGCCCCGTCACTTCCGTGTAATCATCCGAATCTTTAATTTGGCAACCCATCTGTTCTAAAACGTTCAGCCACAGAATATCACCCTGACAGGATTGTTTGGTCAAATGTTTGACGCGCACTCGTCCACCCGTGACAGCGGCGGCGGCAAAAAAGTAAGAGGCATTTGACGCATCGGGTTCTACTGTGTAATGTCGAGCTTGGTAACGTTGACCTGCTTTAATCTGAAACTTATTATCGCCGATTTGAATCACCTCCACGCCAAAATCTGCCATCAGACGACAGGTCATTTTGACGTAAGACTGAGAAACCAACGTACCTTCAATCTCAACAATTGTGTCTTGTTGAGCATAAGGCGCAATCATCAACAATGCCGAAAGTTGCTGACTTGTTTGGTTGGCTTTCACCCGAAAATTGCCGCCAGCGAATTGCCGACTATAGACGGTGTAGGGCATAAACCCTGAGTTTCCCTCAAAGTTAATGGTTGCTCCACCCGTTTGCAGCACCGTCAACAAGTCGCCCATCGGCCGTTCTCGCATCCGAGGAACGCCATCTAGGCGATATTCGCCATTCCCTAATGCTACCAGCGCCGAGATAAATCGTGCTGCTGTACCTGCCAAACCCACAAATAAATCTGCCTGTTTAGCTGGGATGTCGCCTCCCTTTCCTGCAACCTGAATCTGAGCCAGATTAGAATTCAGAGTTATGGGAATACTCAATTGCTCTAAACATTTGGCAAAATACTCGCTGTCTTCACTAAATAAGGCATTTTCTAAAATTGAGTCACCTTGCGCCAAAGCTGCGACAAGCAATGCCCGATTGGTAAGACTTTTAGAACCAGGAATTTCTACCGTGGCATCCACTGGCCGATTTAGAGCAGGAATTGCAATGGTATCCACTTTAAACCTCTACGTAGGCGGTTAGCTACAACTTTATAATATTCCCATATCTTGAGCAAAAGGGGCAGGGGAGGAGGGAGTGTGAGTTACAAGTAAAGAGTGAGAAATGAGATTTTAAAACTTATAATTTATAACTCCCATATAACTCGCAACTCATAATTCAGCACGGGTTAAACCCTAGCTATCCGCTAACAGGACTGTAGAAAAATGCAATTTATCGATCAAGCAAAAATTGAAGTTGAAGCTGGTAAGGGCGGCGATGGTATTGTCGCCTTCCGGCGAGAGAAGTACGTGCCGACTGGCGGCCCCTCTGGTGGTAATGGGGGAAGAGGTGGTTCGGTATTTTTCGTTGCCGAAGAAAACCTACAAACTTTGTTGGACTTCAGATACAACCATCGCTTTCAGGCAGAAAAGGGTACTCGTGGCGGGCCAAATAACTGCACTGGGGCAGCAGGAAAGGATTTAATTATCGAAGTTCCCTGCGGTACAACCATTTATGATGCTGAGACTGGCGAACTGCTAGGGGATTTAATTGAACCTAAACAGACTTTGCTGATTGCCCAAGGTGGTAAAGGCGGACTGGGAAATCAGCATTTCTTGAGTAACCGTAACCGCGCCCCAGAATATGCTCTCCCAGGATTACCAGGAGAAATAAAGCAGCTGCGCCTAGAGTTAAAACTTTTGGCAGAAGTGGGAATTATTGGCTTACCAAATGCTGGTAAATCCACTTTAATTTCATCTTTATCTGCTGCACGTCCGAAAATTGCAGATTACCCTTTTACTACCCTCATTCCAAATTTGGGTGTAGTGCGGAAACCCACTGGCGATGGTACTGTTTTCGCCGACATTCCCGGACTGATTGAGGGAGCATCTCACGGTGCAGGGCTAGGACACGACTTCTTACGCCATATCGAGCGCACACGAGTGTTACTTCACTTGATTGATGCCACTAGCGATGATGTGGTTAGGGATTACAACACAATTAAGGAAGAATTACAAGCTTATGGACGGGGTTTAGCAGAACGTCCCCAAGTTTTAGCGCTGAACAAAATTGATGCAGTCGATCGGGAAACTGTGGATTTGGAGGCGTTAGCCACCCAACTTAATCATCTCTCCTACGCCCCGGTTTTTGTGATTTCAGCAGTTACTCGTACCGGGTTAGAGCCGATGTTACAGGAAATTTGGGGAATTCTTGACCAAATGAAGGTTCCTGAAGAAGTGGAGGTATTTAGCTGACGAAATGACAAATTATGTTGACGGATGCTGAATCAGGGGAATTTTAATCACAAACTCAGCGCCTTGTCCTGGCTGCGAAAGACATTCTAAAGAACCGCCATGTTTTTCTGTAATGATTTGATAGCTAATGGCAAGACCCATTCCCGTACCTTGACCAATGGGTTTGGTAGTAAAGAAGGGGTCAAATAGTTGTTTTTTAACATCTTCTGGTATTCCCAATCCATTGTCGGTAATTCTAATTGTTACCTGATTTGGCTGCTGTAGTTGGGTGCGAATGCAAATTGTCGGAGAAGTCATTAGTGCTTTGTAATTTGTCCTTTGTTTAGAGTTGTTTCCTAATGACAAATGACAAATGACAAATGACTCTTCAAGTGCATCGATCGCATTTGACAAAATATTCATGAATACTTGATTTAGCTGCCCTGCGTAACATTCAACCAGCGGTAGTTTACCGTATTCTTTGATTATTTCAATTGTCGGGCGTTGGTTATTGCCCTTGAGGCGGTTTTGCAAAATCATCAGAGTACTGTCGATTCCCTCATGGATATCAACAGCTTTCATTTCGGCTTCATCCAAACGCGAAAACGTTCGCAAAGAAAGCACAATATCGCGAATGCGGTCTGCCCCAACTTTCATTGAGCTGATTATTTGTGGGAAATCTGATTTCAAAAAGTCTAGTTCGATTCGTTCTGCAAAATCCTGAATTTCTAGCACAGGTTCAGGATAATTATTTTGGTAAAGTTGCAAAAGTGAAAGTAAATCTTGGGTGTATTCTTTGGCAGGAGTGAGGTTGCCATAGATAAAATTGACTGGGTTGTTGATTTCGTGTGCCACTCCAGCAACTAGTTGACCCAAACTAGACATCTTTTCAGTTTGAATTAAGTGAGTTTGGGTGTGTTGAAGTTCGTAGAGTGCAACTTTAAGTTCTTCGGCTTGTTGTCTGAGTTGCGCTTCCGACTTTAGCAGGGCTTCCTTGGCTTGTTTGCGTTCTGTGATATCTAACACCATTGAGGCAACGCCAATCACCTGGCCATCAGGAGCGACTAACGAGTTGTTATACCACTCACAGACCATCGTTCTGCCATCTTTAGTGATGTTCTCGTTGACGCTAAAACTTCCTCCTTGTTCTGTTAACAAGGCAGTGATAATCTCATTGACGTGCTTTCTGGCATTTTCAGGTACTACGATCTCAAAACTATTCCCTAGCATTTCCTCTGCGGTGTATCCAAAGATTCTTTCTGCTGCCCGATTCCATGTCTGAATCTCAAAGTTGGTATTCCATTCAATAATGGCTAAAGGTGTTTGTTCAATCAGCAATGCCAGTCTTTGCTGTGAAGTCCTGAGTTCTGCCTCTGCTTGCTTGTATTCGGTAATGTCCCGAAAATACCAAATCCTACCGTAGTAATCTCCTAAAGGTGATATTTCATCGTCTGCCTCTTGCTGTTTACGCACGGGTGCAGAATAGCGCTCAAAAATCTTTCCAGATTTGAGGAAAATTTCATCACGGCTGCTTTCCTCTGGATGCTGGTAAAGATAATCCACCTTAGCCATAAATTCGTCTGGATTTACTAATTTGTCTAGTACCCATTGCACGAGTTGGCGATCGTCCCCTTTTTGGATTAGTGCCACAGGAATTTGCCATAACTGGGAGAATTTCTGATTTGATGATGTAACTGTAAGATTTTCATCAATAATCAGAATTCCGTCGATGGAAGCTTCTTGTTGAGCTTGGAGTACAGCATTAAGGCGGTGTAGGTCTTTCTCTGCTTGCTGGCGATTGTGCAGCGTAGCTTGCTGTTCGCTGATGTCATGAAGCAACCAACGCCAGCCGACCTGCTGACCCTGTGAATTATACATAGCAACCATTTTGATCCGAGCAGGAAAGGCTGTACTTCTTCGTGGCTGTAGCTCGATTTCCCAATCCTGCACTTGCTGTAAATTTGCCAATTGGTTCGTAAAGGTTTGGCGGCCTGATTCAGCGATAAACAGGATGAATGGTTTACCTACCAAAAATTTTTGTCTCACAGATAGTAAGGCTGCGGCTATATAGTTAGCCTCTTTGATGATCCCGGCTAAATCCGTCACCAAGTAAGCATCTGGGGCGAGATCGAATAAATCCCGGTAACGCCGATGTTTTATTTCAGCTGTTTCACGAGCGATCGCTAATTCTTCGTTTTGTTGGCGCAGTTCTTCTTCAACTACTTTAAGTTCTTTTAGGGTTTCCCTAAGATCGGTCGTATCGGTAACTCTGCCAGTCACATCTTGAACTTTCCCAACTTCATTCTGTAAAATGATGTCTCGAATACTACCGACCAAAAATTGATTACCAGTGTCATCCTGAAAGCAAGACTTTTTTGTAGAGA
The DNA here is from genome assembly GCF_034530835.1 of Nostoc sp. DedQUE12b. NCBI lineage: Bacteria > Bacillati > Cyanobacteriota > Cyanophyceae > Nostocales > Nostocaceae > Nostoc > Nostoc sp. DedQUE12b. The sequence continues at coordinate 9,707 of NZ_JAVRCI010000072.1, forward strand.
TGAGATGGGTTATACCCTGAGCATCAGTAAAGAGATGCTGGTTCTCATTAGTAATATTTGTCGTGAAAACCAGTTCATCTATTTTCCGGAACACATCAGCTTCTACTTGCGGAAAAAAATCATAGTCTGACTTGCCAATTAATTCTTCTCGGCTATGACCAACAAAATCACAGTAGCGATCGTTCAGTAATACCCAACGATGTTGACGGTCTTTGACAAAAATTGGGTCAGAGATGCCATTAATTATTTGATGCAGAAATGCTGGGGAGAAGTTTTGCTGTTGTGTGTTTTTTTGCGCGGGGTTATCTAAGTATCTAGAATCGTTCATACCCAAATTTATCTCTAAAATGAAGCTAAACAGCTTTTTTTTAGCTCCCTATGTGTCACCATGAGTAGTATTTATTATTCCCAGAATCACTACGGATGCAACAGGGAATTGGGGATTGAGAGGATTGTGTTCTCTGGGAGAACAAAGAGATGAGGTTAGGTTTAGCGATGCCTGTGGCCAGCTACGCCAACGCATTTATTAATTGTGGCGCGGCTTTTTTGAATACCATAATTGATCTTTAGCGCTACAGAAGGCTGATGAAGTTTTGACACAAGAAGAGATACAGCTTACTAAAGAAGTTTGTAAAAAATGGTTAGCACAGCATAAACGTTTCAAAGACTTGATGTCTTTGTTAGAGACAGACCCTAGTTTATTGAGAGACAAAGCGTGGGAGACTTTTGGTAAAGAGTCTATTTAGTTCATGGTGGAGACGCTTGCCTTCAGGCTTAGATAAGCAGCTTGAAGTTTAAAGAGCCTCCACAGTTGGAACCTATAACCTAAAGTAGGCATCTTGCAGGTTTATTACGTCTATCTCTGTGCAATACCTGATAGAGTCAAAATTCCTTTTTTGTCACACTTGTTGTAATTTAGTCTCCAGTGGGCAGTCAAATGAGTAGCATTTGGGTAGTGTGAGCGCCACTTGCGATCGCCCAATATGAGGATAAAGCATAGCGGTATTGATACGAAACCTTAAAATGCTTACTGTATCGTCAAATTCGTAGACTAGACTAGAACCACAGGGTAACATCAGAGGAATATTATGATGAGCGATCGCGACTATACCTTAATCATTGACAAAAGCGGCAGTATGTCCACACCCGACCAAGTGGGTGGTAGAAGTAGATGGGAAATCGCTCAAGAGTCTACTCTGGCTTTGGCCAGAAAGGCCGAACAGTTTGACCCCGATGGCATCACCGTTTACGTGTTTTCTGGGAGATTTAAACGCTACGATGATGTCACCTCAGCCAAAGTCGGCCAGATATTTCTCGAAAATGACCCTGCTGGCACAACAAACTTAGCAAGTGTACTCCAAGATGCCCTCAATAACTACTTTCAACGCAAAGCAGCCGGTAAAACCAAGCCAAACGGAGAGACAATTTTAGTCATCACCGATGGTGAACCAGACGATCGCAAAGCTGTGTTTGAAGTCATCATCCATGCGACTCGTCAGATGGAACGTGATGAAGAATTAGCAATTTCGATCATTCAAGTAGGTTCAGATGCCCAAGCAACTAAGTTCCTCAAGGCTTTGGATGACCAGTTGCAAAGTGTTGGTGCTAAATTTGATATTTGCGATACAGTCACTTTAGACGACTTAGAAGAAATGAGTCTTGTAGATGTATTGACGAACGCAATAACTGACTAAATATACCAGAATTCAGAATTCAGGAGTAAAACACGCTTTATACTTGGGTAGCAGGCTTACCTTGTGTACCTCACCAACTTTAAATCTGCTGTATGTTTGGCGATCAGCAATAGTTCAGTAACTGTTAATTCTTGATTGGAGAATTGAATAATGCTAGAAAATCGTGACTATACCTTGATTATCGACAAAAGCGGTAGTATGGCAACCCAAGATCAAAAGGGTGGTAGAACTAGATGGGTTGCAGCTCAGGAATCTACTTTAGCTTTAGCTAGTAAGTGTGAGCAATTTGACCCAGATGGCATCACTATATATGTATTTTCTGGTAAATTTAAACGATACGAAAACGTCACATCCAACAAGGTATCACAAATTTTTCGAGAGAACGATCCTTCTGGTACAACTGACTTGGCAAGCGTGTTGAAACATGCAACTGATGATTACCTTCAACGCAAAGCAGCCGGTCAAACCAAGTCAAATGGTGAAACAATTTTAGTGGTTACTGATGGTGAGCCAGACGATCGCAAAGCAGTCATGAGGGTAATTATTGAAACTTCTCGCCGCATCGATAGAGATGAAGAATTAGCCATTTCTTTTATTCAAGTTGGTACAGATCAACAAGCTACCCGCTTTCTCAAAGTCTTAGATGATGAACTCCAAAGTGCTGGTGCTAAGTTTGATATCTGTGACACCATTACTATGGAAGATATGGAAGATTTGAGTTTATCGGAAGTGCTACTCAATGCTATTAATGACTAGCTATACTATTTATTAGGAATTGCAAAAATGGATTCCATTGATAAGCTATTAGCTGAACTACAAACTGAATGTAAAGAAGTACAACCACAACAGCAGCAGTCAACATCAGCCACAGTCAAATCGTTTATTTCATCATCGCCAAAGTCGGCATCTTTGATAGATAATCTTTTGGCAGAAGTTAAAGCTGATTTTGCCGAAGAGGATGCTGCTATTGAATTAAAAAAACAGCAAGAACTAGAACAGGAACGAATTCAACAAGAAAAAATCAAAGCTAAACAACTAGAAGGTTTAAAAGTGCAGGCGAAAGAATGGTTAACCAAAGTAGATCCACTTTCGTCTGAAGGACTTTGGTTTGAAAGGTTTGCGGAAAGTTACCCGTCAAAATTAGAGGCAGCAATTGAATATTTAAAAAGCAATGAATGAATTAAAAATTCAATATCCTGCTTATCAATGTGCTTGCTTGAATTGAAAATTAGCAATTATTATTTAAGTTAAGTAAGTCCGAATAATTAAAATATAGTGTAAAGTGTGTTACCGCATTAGCTTAACGCACCGAAAACCTCAAATTGTAAGTTAGGCAAGCCGTAAGATTACAGTTGTCTTAAAAATCAGCAATTATTATTTATAATCAATATTAATGATGATTTGTTTGAGCTAAATGTTGCACAGCCCAGTCGTGCATAGCATAGAGAATTGGTTGCAAAGTTTCTCCTAAAGGTGTCAGCGAATATTCTACCTTGGGTGGGATTTGGGGATAAACTTCTCGATGAATAATTCCATCTTCCTCCATTTCTCTGAGTTGCTGAGTTAGCATTTTTTGGGTAACTCCAGGTAAAGCTCGTTGCAGATCACCAAACCGTTTTACACCAGTCATTAATTCTCTAATAATCAAAACTTTCCAGCGTCCACCAATCACTTTTAGGGTAGTTTCTACTTCACAAGTCAGCCGGAAATGGTTTTCTGCTTCAGCTTTCATAGTTTTTTTGTAGGAATAACCTGACTCAGGTTTGCTGGGTGTACCGCTAGTTATCTGATTATTACTTATTTTAGGTCTTCCATAATTAGTTTAGCAGCTCCGGGAATATGACAATAGAATAGATACTTGCTGTCTTTTGCAGTCAGATGGAGGCAGATGTTGCTGATTACTGTAATAGTAATCAGCAAAGTGCGATCGCTTGTTTTATAATTGGATAGATACCTATCCAATCAAGTAGAGCCTTCCAGACAAGGTAATCTCTCCACGCTTCATGCTCATACAAGAAAAAATCTCAACATTTCAAGCACAAATAGCGAATGATTATGAAATTGAAATAACAGAGGAAGAAGCTGAAAAATTAACGGTACAGATAGTTACGCATGAAATAAGCAAGGAAGAACTACCTGCTATATTGAAAAATTACGTGATAAATCTTATTTAACGTCATTACATTACTTGCGATCGCTCTTAGAGGATGTCTGAGAAGCTTTAGATAATGAGTCTCAATCTCTATCAAAATACGCCGATAAACTAATAGTATACAGCAACAAAAATCTCAGGTTAAGAAACCCCTGGCTAACGAAAGTTTGAGCCAGGGATAGTTGATCGTTAGATACTCAAGATATCTATAATTACGTAGCTACCAACTCAGAATCGATTTCCGACGGCGCACTATCCTGGACTAGCGATCGCGTTTCACCGTTACGCTGGAGGATACCGCCAACCATTGCCAACAAGGCGTTCACTTTGCGGGTTCGCCACATATCTACGAGATTTTGCACTTTAGTTGCAGACATCCGGCGCAGCATCGCTTCGTAGAGATAAGCAGCATGTCCAGTTTCATCTTGGGCAATACTTAGCATTCCTAACTTCAAGTTACGAGCGGTTGACTCGTTATCAGGTAATACTTTTGCCATTCGCGCAAAGTCTTTACTAGCATCTAACTCCAGAATGTATGTGCTAGCCATAAACATATCCCAGTCAATGACAGCTGGTTTTAGCTGTTCTTGAGTGTAACCTTCATAGAATGCTGCGAAAAAGGGACTACGCTGTTGTGATTTTTTTGTGGATGTAGTTGGGGGTTGACGCTTGAAATCTATAACTTGTTTATTCAGCTGTTGTAAGGCGTGGGCAAAAATTTGACCATGCCTAGTTTCATCTGAAGCATGTTTTGCTAGTTTTTCGGCTAGCCATGTATCGCCTTCAGCAGCGGCGCGATCGCTAAGTGCAGATAAAAATGGCACAGAGCCAGATTCGGCCAACTGAAACCCTGCAAGGATGTTGGGGCGGGTTTTAGAGTCACGAATTTGAGCAGCAGAGTAATAGGCAAAGACACTTGAACCAGCTAGATGCAGAAGGTTAGTCAAGAAGTTCATCAAAAATTCCCGCTGACAATTGGAAGGTTACAATTCTTATACTAATTCGCATTTTCTATCGGTTGCCGCCAGAGGGTCTTACGATTTGGAATTTTGAATTGCCTGTAGAACGATATGCCAACAGTTAACAAATATATCTTTGTATTTTGTTAATATCATCCCACAGAGGTAGGTAAATTTGGATGGAGAAATTAATTAAACTAATGCGATTTTGGCTTTGTGCAACGATCATAATTTTAAATTTGATGGGCTGCGATCGTTTTATCGGTACTTCTGGAGAACCGGTTGAGCGAGTCAGTGATGGCGATACTTTAGTAGTAAAAGACACCAACGGCAAAAATCTTACAGTCCGTTTTGCTTGTGTAGATGCACCAGAGATAGCTCATACTAACAAAGAAAAGCAGAGTAAACGTATTAGCGATCGCAATCAATTTACTTGGGGTGTCAAAGCCCAAGAACGGGTGCAACAACTGGTACAACAAGGAGGCGATCGCGTAACTTTGAATATCACCGATAGCGATCGCTATGGGCGTAAAATTGCCGAAGTCCGTTTAAAAAATGGCACTTTTGTGCAACAGGTATTGTTGCAAGAAGGTCTAGCAAAAGTGTATCGTCCCTATTTAAACAAGTGTCCTAGTAAAGACTTAGTTCAGCAAGCCGAAACTAAAGCGAAGGAACAACGGCTCGGCGTTTGGAGCGATACTAAATTTGTAAATCCTTGGGAATATCGCAGCCTATATAAGAAGTAAAAACTCGGCATTGCATATTTGCGCGATAATTTAGCAACTCCCAAAATTCCCCCCTGCTCCCCTGCCTCCTCTGCTCCCCTGCTCCCCTGCTCCCCTGCCTCCTCTGCTCCCCTGCCCCCCTGCCTCCTCTGCTCCCCTGCCCCCCTGCCTCCCCTAATCCTCTCCCCAAGTTTGCAGTTGCAAATAAACTAGTACCAGCGCCACTGCTAATAATACAGTCGCTCCTGCTGCTGCATAACCAAAATCAAACTGACCAAAAGCCTCTTGGTAAATATAGTAAACCAGCAGATTAGTCGAATTTAGTGGTCCACCGCCAGTCATCACAAAAACTTGCTCAAAACTCCGCAATGTAAAAATTGCGGTAGTAATAATTGCAAATATCATAGTCGGGCGCAATCCGGGCAAAGTAATATACCAAAATTGTTGCCAAGCATTTGCTCCATCTAAGTCTGCTGCTTCATAACGACTGGGAGGAATTGCTTGCAACCCTGCTAAAAAAACCACCATATTGAAACCCAGTTGTTTCCAAATACTCATTAAAATAATTACTGGCATTGCCCAAAATGTGTCTCCTAGCCAGGGTATTTCTGAAATACCAAAAAAATTTAAAAGTCCGTTAACAGGGCCTGATGTTTGAAACAGCCAGCGAAATCCCAAACCGGCTGCCACAAGTGAGATAATTGAAGGTAGAAAATAGGCACTCCGCAGGATGCCCCGCAAGGGAATGGAACGGTTTAGTAGTACTGCCAATCCCAAGGAGATAACTAAACTGGGAATGATGGTGGCAACAGTAAAATAGAAGGTGTTACCCAAAACTTGCAAGAAGTCGGGGTTGAGTAGCAAACGCCAATAGTTTTTTAAGCCTATCCAATAAATACCTTTTAAGGTGAAACTACCAGCAGTGAAACTGAGATAGAACAAATAGGCAATCGGCCAAATGATAAAAACACCCAGCAAAATTAATGCTGGTGTGAGAAAAATCCACGCGGCTACTGTATCATTATCCAACCACGACTTAGTATATATTTTTGGCATCTATAATTAACCCTTTTAGCTGTTATGACTCTCCGCCTTGATTCTACCCTGAGCTTAATTTCTCCCAACATTAGCGATAATTCCCAACAATTCGCCCCTTTAAAGCTGGGAATTATGGCTTCTGGGAATGGCAGCAATTTTGATGTAGTTGCCCAAGCTATCGAAGATGGGCGGCTAAATGCCCAAATTCAAGTTTTAATTTACAATAACCCCTCAGCGAAAGCAGCCGTCAGAGCAGCTAAGAGAGGTGTAGAAACTGTTTTATTAAATCACCGCAACTATCAAAACCGAGAAGAGTTTGACGAAAAGATTGTGCAGACATTGCGGCACTACGATGTAGAATGGGTAATTTTAGCAGGGTGGATGCGACTATTAACGTCAGTTTTTATTGATGCTTTTCCTGAGAAGATTATCAATATCCATCCTAGTTTGTTACCTAGTTTCAAAGGAATCCATGCTGTAGAACAAGCCTTAGCATCTGGGGTAAAAATTACTGGTTGTACAGTGCATATAGCTTGCTTAGAAATGGATAGCGGCCCAATATTAATGCAAGCCGCAGTACCGGTACTGCCGGATGATACAGCAGAAACACTCCACGCCAGGATTCAAATTCAAGAACATCGAATTTTACCATTAGCGATCGCTCTGGCAGCTTCTTCGTCAAAAGTTACACTAAGCTTGTCGTAAAAATACATATATCAAGTAGTGGCGCACAGCTAGCTGCGCGCCCTTACTATTCATCAGAGTTAGCTTCAGCAGCTTGATACGCTTGCAAAAGCCTAGCATGATCAAGAGTAAATCCTACTTGCATGGCTATTTGGGCAAATAAATCAATCTCAGATTGTTGCCAATCACGGGGTTCAGAACATTGGTGTGCAATTAATAAGCCAAATAGCTGCTCATCTTTAATAATTGGTGCTACTAAATTTGCTTTCACACCAAAAGATGCGAGCAGGTTAATGTGACAATCAGCCAAATTAGACTCATAAATGTTGTTGATTGCGACAACATCACCAGATTGGTACTTTTCTACATAGCTTTCAGTAAAACAAGGGTCGTGAATTTTAGACCGCAAAACTTTGGGATAACCCGGAAGCACTGATTCAGCAATAATAATTCCAAACCAATTAGCGTAAAAGCTATAAACCAGCACTCGGTCAGTACTCAGTGCTTTGCGAACCTCTTCCACAGCAGTTTTAATGATATCCTCTTCCTTGAGAGATTGGCGAATGCTGCGGATAATATCCACTAGTAACTGACTTCGCATCCTTTCAGCTTCAATTCTTTGCAGGAGTCTTGCATGGTCAAGAGCAAATCCTACTTGCATCGCCATCTGGCCAAATAAATCAATCTCAGTTTGTTGCCAATCACGGGGTTTGGAGCATTGATGTGCAATTAACAAGCCAAATAGCTCTTTATCTTTAATAATGGGGGCGACCAGATTTGCTTTCACACCAAAGGATTCGAGCAAGTTAATATGGCAGTCAGCCAAACCAGCTTCATAAATGTTGTTGATTGCCAGAACGCGACCAGACTGATACTCTTCTACATAGCCTTGACCGAAACATGGGTCTTGGATTTCAGCTCGCAAAACTTTTGGGTAAGTGAGAACAACTGATTCAGCAATCACTGTTCCAGACCAATCAGCATCAAAGCTATAAACCATCACTCGGTCGGTACTTAGAGCTTTGCGAACTTCTTCCACAGTGGTTTTGAGGACATCCTCTTCGTTGAGTGATTGGCGAATGATGCCGATAGTATCTGCTAATAACTGACTTTGCACACCCTCAGCCTCGATGCGTTGCAGCAGTCTTGCGTGGTCGAGAGCAAACCCGACTTGCATCGCTATCTGGGCAAATAAATCAATCTCAGATTGTTGCCAATCACGGGGTCTGGAACATTGATGTGCAATTAATAAGCCAAATAATTGTTCATCTTTGAGAATGGGGGCGACCAGATTTGCTTTGACAGCAAAGGATTCGAGTAAGTTAATATGGCAGTCAGCCAAACCAGCTTCATAAATGTTGTTTGTGGCTACAACGCGACCAGACTGATACTTTTCTACATAACCCTGACCGAAACAGATGTCTTGAATTTCAGACCGCAAAACTTTGGGATAACCTGGAACCACTGATTCGGCAATTATAATTCCAGACCAATTAGCGTCAAAGCTATAAACCAGCACTCGGTCAGTACTCAGAGCTTTACGAGCCTCTTCCACCGTCGTTTTGAGGACATCTTCTTCGTTGAGCGATTGGCGAATGCTGCGGGTAATTTCTATAAATACCTGAGCGTTATCTGCCTTGGTATCTACTTGTTGTAGAAGGTTGGCGTAATCAAGGGCAAATCCTACTTGCATGGCTATCTGAGAGAACAAATCAATCTCAGATTGTTGCCAAAAGCGAAGTCTAGAACATTGATGTGCAATCAATAAACCGAATAGCTGTTTGCCTTTGAGAATCGGTGCTACTAAATTAGATTTGACAGCAAATTGCTCGAGCAACTCAATATCACCATCACTGAGATCGCCTTGATGGATATTATCAATAGCATGGATGCTACCATTCTGATATTTTTCTATATACCCTGCCTCAAATCCAGCCTCAGAGACTGTAACCCCTAATATTTTCGGTAAACCAGGTGCTACTGATTCGGCTATAAAGGTTCCATTATAGCTGGAGTCGAAGCAAAAGATGGTGACGCGATCGATGCTTAAAGCTTTACGAATTTCTTCTGAGGTAGTTTTGAGAACATCTTCTTGATTGAATGATTCTCGAACCCAACGGGTAATTTTGATTAATAGTTGGGAGTAATCAGCTTCGGCTTCTTTCTCCTGTACCAAAACCGAAAGCAGGTCTGTGAATAAGGTGATGTTTCTTTCTAACATCACTAATTCGTCTTGGCTAGCGATGAAGACTTGAGTAAACTCACTGTCTGGACGTAGCTTCTTTTTAATATTATTAGAAATTGCAGCAACGTTGCTGACTCGACTCATAACTCGATTCGTCACAAAAACAGCGATCGCACCTGTTAAAATTGCTGTCACTCCCATACCAGTTAACAAGAGTGACAATTGTCTTTCTAGAGCAAGTTCAGTTTCTGTTGAACTTTGTTCATTCTCAAGTCTTACTTGCGAAGTTTGTGTGTTAATTAAATTAATGCCATATTTATAAGTAGCTGTTCCAATTGCAACCACAGGAAGGACACTTATACTTAGTGCCCAAACTATTGCTTTAGTTTTTAAACTCCATTTTTGTTGCCAGAGTCTCTGTTGACGATTTTGTCTTGTTTGGCTTTGAGAAAAAGACTGACTCATAAAGAAAACCTGGATTGCTGCAATTGAGAATCAAGTAAATAACCTCACCATCAAATTCTACATAAAACTTATAAAACAAGGACTGGCTTGTAGGAGTATTTTGAGGCACTAATGTTCTAGGTTATGTCCCATAGCGCTTTAATTGCCTTTCAAATCAAAAAAATTGGGTCTAATAAACAGGCTTGTTAACAATCAGATGGCGATCGCTTGGTTGGGATGTCTTATTTTCTCATTAGGAGTTGTGGTTTTCTGGCAAGGCAGCCAAACAATCTTTATTTTTTAACAAGGTTTTACAGACTTGTTTTCACAGTTACCCTTACCCGTAATCTCATGTCCGTTTGATTACTGACATGATTTTTCAAGTACATAAGGGACATGCAAAATTCATGCATCGACACAAAAAGTTGGTACTTCCTGCTCCCTGCTCCTCTGCCCCCTGCTCCTCTGCTCCCCTGCGTCCACAGCCTAATCTGCAATCAACTCTACTGCATCTCGTCCATCAGAATTTTGTAGGTAAACTTTGACAATTTCTTCTTTAGCTGTAGGCAACTTCTTGCCAATAAAATCTGGATGAATTGGTAATTCTCGATGGCCCCTATCTACTAACACAGCTAAACGTATCACCTCTGGTCTACCGTAATCGTTGACTGCGTTCAAAGCAGCGCGAATCGTCCGTCCTTTGAAAATCACATCATCCACGAGTACAACAGTTTTCCCAGTAAGGTCAAAAGGAATTTCGCTTTTTGTTGGAGTCCGCAATCCAATTTTGTCGAGGTCATCTCGATAAAATGTAATGTCCAAAGCTCCGACTGAGACTGCTACACCTTCGAGTGTCTCAATTTGACGCGCTAATAATTCAGCTAATAACGCACCTCTGGTATAAATACCAAGAAGCACCAGTTGAGATAAATCACGCGTCCTTTCGACAATTTGAGAAGCAAGGCGAGTTAAGGTACGACGGATTTCTTCGGATGAGAGAATTTCAACTACTTTGGCAGACATAGCGAGTGATAAGTTAGGAGTGATGAGTTAAGAGTTAGGAGTTTTTATTCTTAACTCCTAACTCCTAATTCATAACTTTATATTTATCATTACCTATTTGGGAGCATTAAGAATATTGCGATCGCTATCCCTAACCATAGCAAAAAACAATATCGAGTCAGCTGTAAAGCATTTTGAATAGAAGTTGCAGTAATGGCATAAATAGCATCTCCTAGCAGTGGTTTGTACTTAGCTACCCCCCGATACCAATTTGTACCCCCCATCTGCACACCTAAAAATGCAGCATAGGCGCATTCACTCCAACCAGAATTGGGACTAGGATCTTTAATTGCATCCCGACGACAAATTTGCCAAATATGCATCGGCTTACCCGATAGCAGCGCCAGAGTCACGACTGTTAACCGACAAGGTAGCCAAGTCAAATAATCTTCTAAGCGCGCACAGAACCATCCTAAATAAGTATAGGGTGCTTCTCGATAGCCCACCATTGAATCAAGGGTACTGCTGGCTTTATATGCTAAAGCCAAGGGAGTTGGCCCCACAACTGGTATAAAGACACCAACAATTGCATAAAAAAACGGAGCCATTACCCCATCAGTGGCATTTTCTGCAACCGTTTCTAAAACGGCTCGGTAAATTTCTGCTTGTGAGAGGTTTTGAGTATCTCGACCAACATAATTACTTAAAATCTTTCGAGCCTTCTCTAAATCTCCGACTGTTAAAGGTTGTAAAACAGCCTCCGCAGCTACTCGCAAACTTTTGCCAGCAAAACAACTAGCCAAAAGAATGCTATCTATTGCAATTCCTAAGAATGGATGAACCCATTTGGCAATTTGAATCATCAAAAAGCCAACAAGACCGCTACCAATTATTAAGATAATACCTAGTACAATTCCAGCTAGGCGTTGTGTTAGAGAATTTTGACACAATTGGAGAAAAAATTTGGTCAGCCGAGAAATTACCCACCCCATAAGTTGCACTGGATGAGGCCAATCCCAAGGATCGCCAATTAAGTAATCTAAAAATGCTGCAATTATTAAGATATAGATATTATTAGTCATAAGTCGCGAGTCTTGGGTTAAAAGTCAAGGGTTAATATTTTGACTATTGACTCTTGACTAAACCACAAAACTAGCTTCTTCTCCAAGGGAAGCTTGCCGACTCCGAGCATCGTAATAAAGGTCTGCCAGAGTAATATTGTATAAAGCTTCTTTGAGCTTTTGGTTGAGTCTCTGCCAGAGGCTAAACGTTACCCAATCTTCAGCTTGTGTAGGTGCTGGGGTGTGATGAGGTAAATGGCTAGTCTCGCCAACAGCTTCTAAAATTTCTCCTATAGATATTTGTGCAGGCTCTCTTGCCAATTGATATCCGCCGATGCTACCACGAATTGATTTAACTATTGACGCACGACGCATTTCTATTAGTAGTTTTTCGAGGTAAGGAGCTGGGATATCTTGGCGTTTTGCGATCGCTCTCACAGATGCAGGCCCATATCTTGGCTGTAGACTCAAATCTAGCAACGCCTTTACACTATAGTGTCCTCTGGTAGTTAATTTCATTTTGGCAAGCTTTGTTGTTTTTCCTTTGTCTTCATTGGCACTGCATCACCCTTAAAAGAAATTCTGATGTCGCCTTCCCACTCTTAGACTTCTTTAGTTTGTCATTTCTAAATAACCAATGACTAATTACCAATCACCAATGACTAGGGATCAGTTTTGCTTATCATTCTGTGACTCAGTTCTCATCCTTAAGAAATAGACAAAATTTAGGGCGTTAGTTTAGAAAACTTAAAACTTATATAGTCTACCAGTAATTTACAAACTATATATATAGTTATCAGCATTGCCAGCATTCTCTAAAATAGATTGTCTTGGCAATATTGGTAATGGCATAACAATTGTGCATCTGAGTGTAATATACTTGGCTAGGTTGAGATAAAAACTAAAGGATTATGTTCCTGTTAGCTCAACCTCAGCTAAAATAAAATCGATTCAAACACTTCAAACATTCATTTTCGACCTAAGTTGATGCCTAAACAGAAAAAAATAGAACCCCTACTCGGCGAAGAACTGCTCAAAAAAGTCAAAGAGCTAGAGAACGAGAGCAAAGAAGACAAAGCCAAAAAGTGTGGCTACTATACCGTTACCAAAAATGGTATAGAGCGCGTCAATATGATGAAGTTCTTAAATGCCCTAATTGATGCTGAAGGCATTCAGTTAGACAGTACACCCAGTGCTAATGGTCGTGGTGGACGTAGTGCTAGCTATAGAATTAGTGTGCAATCGAATGGTAACTTACTGATAGGTTCAGCTTATACAAAACAGATGAATCTTAAACCAGGAGATGAGTTTCTGATCACTTTAGGCAAAAAGCACATTCGTCTGAGACAGGTAGATCCAGAAGATCGCGAAGATGATGAAGCCATAGAAGCCACGGCTTAATAAATAAATGGTCATTAGTCAATTCTCCGTTGTCTTGTGTCCTTTGTCATTTGTCCTTTGTGAAAAACAATGACTATAAACAGTCATTAGTCAAGTGTCCTTTGTGAAAAATAATGACCAATGACCAATGACCAATGACCAATGACCAATGACTAATGACTAATGACTATATCTGTAGTAGGTAAGACTGGTAAATAGTGGCGAAGTGCCTTGCGCGTAACTGCTAAATTACAGGTTAATGCAATTTGTTCTTTTTCTAATAAACCCAAAATGCGATCGGGTTTATCTCTTGCTACTACTGGTAATTGATGTAAACCTCGAAGACTCATCCGATCTAAAGCCTCAGATAAAAGTTCATCTTGCCATGCATAGAGAATTTCAGTAGTACAAATGTCTATGAGGGTTTGACTGGATAAATTATCGGGAATTTCAGTTAGGGAATTTGGGTATGTTTGCCAAATAGCAAGGGCACGGTTAATATCTTCCAAAGAAAGTATACCAACTAATTGCTCTGCTTCATCAAATACTAAAGCACTACGAACGCGATCGCGGGTCATTTCCACAGCTGCATCTAATACTCCCAAAGTTGCAGGTAACTTTTTGGGACAGGGATACATTGCATCTTCTACCAAAATTTGCTGCACAATTTCCGCTTGTTCATCTTTCAATTCCGAAAGACCGATTTGTTGTAGATTAGAGTTAGAGTTAAAAGTTGGTTTAATCCTTTCTACTAACCAAACACTCAAACCCACAGCTGCCATCAATGGTAAAACAATCCGATAGTCGCGGGTTAATTCAAACAGCATTAAAATAGCTGTTAACGGCGCTCTCACACTAGCAGCCAGTACTGCTGCCATTCCCACCATTGCGTAAGCTGGCGGAGCCGCCATTTGATCGCAAATTGTCGGGAATGCTACACCCAACATTTTGGCGTAAGCCGATCCAAAAGAAGCACCTAAAAACATGGCTGGTGCGAACAAACCACCGATGAAACCACTACCTGCACTAATTGCGGTCATTAATAATTTCACCACCAACAATACCACCAATAAGTAGAGTGGAAACTCCACATCTTGAAGCATTGCTTCTACAGTTTCATAACCTACACCCAGAATTTGCGGAAACTGCAAAGCAACAGCGCCAATGATTACACCGCCAATAATTGGATGAATCGGCTCAGGAATTCGTCCCAAAAAGGCAAAACCTGGAACCTTCCCAGCAAAGCAAGCTTTTGCTCCCCGAATTGATTGAGTATAAGCCAGAGAAACGAGGCTGGCCCCTAAACCCAAGCCAAGGTAAAGAGGTAATTCCAAAGGACTGCGTACTTGGTAAACAGGTAAATCAAAAGCAGGTTGTGCCCCCAAACCAATTTGGGCAATTAATGCTGCTACCACCGCTGCTAGTAGCACCACACTCACAGCAGAAGTAGCGAAAGATGTCGCTCCCATCACTACTTCTAGGGCAAAAAATACTCCAGCGATGGGGGCATTAAATCCCGCAGCAAGTCCCGCCGCCGCGCCAGCACCCAATAGCAAACGTTGTCGTTCTTGAGATACATTGAGAATTACAGAGAACAACATCCCAAAATTTGCGCCAATTTCGACACTCGGCCCCTCTGGCCCCAAAGAAGCACCGCTCCCTAAAGAAACAGATGCGGCCAGCATTTTGCTAACTGGTCGTAGTGGTCGCCTAATCTCTGTTCCCTGAGAGGCGGCGATGAGAGATGAAAGTCCAGGGCCAAAGTCTTGAGTGCGCCAGCGCATCAAGCCAACAATTAATCCGCCAAGGGTGGGAACGCAGGCTAAAGTCCATGCACCCCAGCCGCCAATTTGACCCATTAAATTTTCCAGCATCAGCTGGTGAACCAACTGGATTAAATAGTGAAAGGTGACTACACCCATACCAGTACCACCGCCAATGAGCATGGCTAAAAACAGCACCACTGTTTCTGGGGATGGTTGAAAACGATTAATTAGGTGAGCTAAACGAGCGGAAGGTGTAGGAAAGGCAGGTTGTTCCGTTACCTTCCTCAGTTGAGTGGGAGGCAAGAGAGTCATTGAGAGGCGGGGTAAATGTAAGAAAAAATTTAAATTTTTATCTGTTATTTATCATTGTGAGCCATTATTTAGCAACCGGACAAGTAGACTTTATTTGCTTAACTTACAAAGCTTTAGCTAAAAATGTCATTGTGCAAAATTTGTGTGGGGAGAATGGTTAAATGAGAGACAATTATTATTTAAGGGTCAGCGATGCCTAAGTTGGGCGTAGCTGCGGCTAGTGGGGTGCGAGTGGGCACCAACACTATTTTTTCTAGAGACAACAAAGTTTTTTCGGCTGGGTGGACGCACCCGTAAACATTAACCATGAGTCATCCTTGTTTAAATCTAGCTATACTCGTGTTGCGACTATTGAGCCATCCTTGGTAGTAATAGAATGTATGTATGATTGATGCTTGATATCAGATCGTACATTGATCCCAATTCAATATAGCTATTTGTTATAGAGCGAGTAAATGGACTAGGCGGATGAGGTAAATGAATATACACACTTTTGATAATCATTATGTTACTTGCCCAATTTGCCAAAGAAATGCCACGCCAAAACCAGTTAAAACGCGCATGGGCTTGTTTTGCTGTCCCTATTGCCAGGAAAGGCTAGTAGTTTGCCAAAGTGGTCATTATGTCCGCGATCCGTTTACTTGGAGACAATTGATGATGTCTTCGTCGCTACGTCGTCAAAGCCGACCTTTAGCGAGGATTATCAGAGATTTTGTCCTACTCAAGCGTCCGATGGTAGCATTGGCTGTAGGTAGTGCCATTTTCTTTAGTGCGATCGCTTTGACCCAAGAAAAGACAAGTTACGATCGCCAAATTATTCCCACAACAGAGAAAGTTAATGAACCAGGAAACAAATCTCAGTAAATGGATTACTTTTGTATAAATCAAATTCTACTTTGATTTTTGTAATATTATAACAAAATACTCTGATAAACCGTGTCTTATTACCCTAAATAGGACGCGGTTTTATATTATGTCCGTTTAAAGAGCGATCGCTAATTAGGTAAGTACTTTAGTACCCAAGGTAAGTATTTTCAGCACTAAAGTGCTAACTACAAACTGTTGTTTATTTATGCTTATCTAATGATTGCAATAGATCCTTGGGTAAAGACGCGGTGAATCGCGTCTCTACAAATGGTCTATTTGTCGCATTCTTTTTTCCAATTGGTATAAATCGCAGGTTTTTTATACTTTTGGGAAAAAGGCGATCGCTACACTACACGATTATCATTACCTTTTGGGCAACGATCTGATTTTTTCCTGACAAGGGGACAAGGGGACAAGGAAAATAACCATGCCCAATGCCCCATATTTACAGCCGATTAGTATTTTTTGTGACTAACTTCCAACCTTCAGCTTGGTCAATTAGCTTCATCGACTCTAGTTGAAGATTGTTGAAATCAGATACATTAAGCAGAAAGTAGGGTTGGCCGTTGTAGTGCCAATAATATTCCAGTTCACCAACAGAAGCGGGAATGATGGTGCGATCGCTATAATAATCCAACGAGGGACGATGGTAAGGAAAAGATGTGTAAATCTTCCTCGTCGCTGGATTTGCCCGCACAATCATGGCGGCGACTGGTTTAACTGGATAGGCTTCAGATAATTCCCAAACCCAGTAGTTAGATTTCATTAACAGTAGCAGCGAAATATAACTTCCCCAAAACAAAATCTTCAGAAATTGTCCGTCGCCTCGTTCTGCCAAAATAGCTGCTAAGGACATAGTTAAAGCTACTGCGGCAAAAATCAGTTGTAAATCTGTTTTTGGTGTTGTACCCGAACTGAAATAAATACTACCAGCAGAAGCAGCCACAGCAAGTATTGCCAAACCAGCAACCCAAGCACGGGGATAAGATGAGAGTAAAGGCGAATTTTCCGTTTCTGATAATTGGATACCAAAAGCTAAAGCTAAACTAGGGTAAATCGGGAATAGATACCAGGGAACTTTGGTAATCATGAAGGAAATTATCAGCAGATAAACTCCACTCCACGCCATTACTAGTTTTGCCCAGCTAAGGTTGCGATTTTCCCAGGTTAAGCGGACAGTTTGTGGTAAGAATAATAACCACGGCCATGTGTATTTGAGAAGTTCAATCACATAGTACCAAGGCGGTTTAGAATTCCCTTCTACAACTGAGCCAATTCGGCCTAGTGATGGGTTGGCAATAGCAATTTGGGCAAAAGTATAACCATAGTGAATTAGTTGGGCACCATACCAAGCAGCTACAGGTAGAATGCCAATTAAGATTGCGATCCAGAGATAGTAACAAGTGAGCAGTCGTGGTGTATCCCAAAACATAAATACGATGGCGATCGCACCGAGTAATACACCTAGCAGTCCTTGAGTTAAACAAATAAACCCAAAGCTAATGCCAACACCAAGACAATAACGTAAATCTCGGCGCGATCGTAACACGCACAACATCATCACCATCAAAAAACTTACCATCGCCCCATCTAACATTGCTAACCGCCCATGACGTACCACGGGTAGCATTGTTAGGTAAATTAAGGCGCTATAAATAGCAGCCCAACGTTGGCGAAATATCTCTTGAGCAATGCAATACAGTAAAGGTACAGATGTTGCTGTTAAAATTGCTCCAGGTAGGCGCGTTGTCAACTCATTTTCACCTCCTAGAGAATAAGCCCAAGCTATTAGCAAATGCATCAAAGGCGGCTTGTTGTGATATGGTTCGCCTCCTAACGTTGGGTAAAGCCAACGCATTGAACCTGCTGGGGCGTGCCAAATTTCACGAGCAACCTGTGCCACAGTACCTTCATCCCAATCTCGCAGCGGCAACCCTCCCAGATTGATGCTAAACAGTAATACTGCTGCCAACAGCAATACTATTAGCCATACCCAATCAATCCATTTGCCAACCGTGCGATGCTGTTTTTCCAGATGACTCCAAATAAAGCTTCCTTCTTGCATATTCTCTGGTAATCATTTTACTTGCTGGTTTGATTACATAGAGACATCTAGCGAATCTCCAATGTTGTCACCCAGTAACAACGTATGTTTTTAACAATTGCTAGTTTCCAAGATTAACTCAAATTTTTCTAATTAGCGCTATTTTTCAAAAAAATATATTGGTTATTTAAATAACATTTAAGCCAACAAATGATAAAAATAATACAAGTGATAAATTATTTATTACCTGTTAGATAGTCCGTAAATAAACTTGTATTTTCTTTTGAACGTGCCGCTTAGTTTAAAATTTATCTATTTATTTTTATCTGGCTAAGTCCATAAATTTTGTAACCGATTGCTACACTAATTAAATTCTATACTGAATATTTCATAAATTTGATAGATAAATTTTTGAATAGTAGTTTTACGACAAAACATAATTATTCATTTTTTAACAAGTATCTATGCATAAATCAATTTAAAGTTTGTAATAAGGAGTTTATTCTTGATAATCTTTGCTATGAGCGATAAATTGCTCACTAAAAATTAGGAGTTTATTTTATATTTAATTATGTCTACTTACTTCAATTAAATTCAATAATTATTAATAGAAACTAGTTATTAATAAACCTGTTCAAATAGCTAATTTTGCTTTTTTAATTTTAATTAAGCAATTTTTGAATTAAGATATCTATGATATACAATTTTTGAAGCACTTTCGATAACAATAAATAACTAAAAATTATTGGAGATTGTCAATGAATTTACCTGTAGTTGTAGATATTACTCTTGGCTTGGTTTTTATTTACTTGATTTTGAGCTTGCTAGCTTCGGAAATTCAGGAATTAATTGCCACATTATTACAATGGAGAGCAAAACATTTAAGAACTTCAATTGAATTACTTTTATCAGGTGGTAGTGAAAGTGAAAAGTCAGATATTATTAATGCAATCCATTTGGTACAAAAACTTTATAACGATCCTTTGATTAATACATTGAATCAACAAGCCAAGGGTAAATTAGAAAAGCATTTCCAAGAAATTACTAAAAAACCTGATAAAATAGTACTAGAAAAACAAAGCGGCCCTTCCTATCTTCCTTCGGAAACATTTTCAATTACTTTATTAGATACCTTAAAAATTCCTGAGCTAATTAATCATGTTAAACATCCTAGTGAAGAGACAAAAACCAATTTGCAGATGATATTAGCCTCTTATAAAGAACTTAAAAAAGGCATTAATAATCCAAATAGTGCAAGTTACGCAAAAATTCAAGAAATTTATGGAGAGATTGACCAAAAATTTATAGATTTTGTTAATAATGAGTTACCTGATGAAGTCCCTAATAGTTTAATTAAAAGCCTTAGTGTAATTGCTCAACGTAGCAGGATCAAGATTGGCGATCTCACAGAGGAAGTAAATCAATTTAAAAATGAAGTAGAAACATGGTTTGATCGCTCGATGGATCGAGCAAGCGGTGTTTATAAGCGAAATGCCAAAGGAGTTGCTATTTTAATTGGAATATTAGTTGCCTTTTTAACCAATACTGATACATTTCACTTGGTTAAAAGACTGTCGCAGGATTCGGTTATCCGCTCTACCATTACTCAAAGTGCAAGTCAACGAATCGATTATATTAAAGATCCAGAAGCCAGAAAGGAGATTGAAAAGCTATTAGGAAATGCTTCTATACCCATTGGATGGCAAAATATTAATCAACAGTTTGAGTTATTAGATACGACGGAATCGAATAGAATTTACATCAGAATTTCACAGGTTTTTAAATTAATTTGCGGTTGGATAGTGAGTGGTTTTGCTATTGCTATGGGTGCGCCTTTTTGGTTTGATATCCTGAATAAAGTTATTAATGTACGGAATGCAGGGCCAAAACCTGTTACCTATACTAAGGATCAACCGTCTCAGAAATAGTGTTTAAATTAAATCAAAAAATAAAAATAACTTGGAGTTTTAATTCTTTATTCTGAAGAGTGATGTCAATTTGCCTAATAAATTCTCGAAAGTAAAATCTTCGTTCTGTTTCCGACAAATCTAACCAAAATTGTGGTATGGAAACAGCTTGAGCAACAGAACGCAAGTTAACTGGAGGGAGAATTGCCAACTTTGCTTCGAGTGCAGAAATTTCTGTGCGGAGTTTGTAAGCCCTTAATTTTGCTGTTTCGGCATCTAAAATTCCAGTTTCAATTAAAGCGGGTAACTGAGCAAGTATTTCTTGCTGACGAGCGATCGCTTGTCCTAAACTATTCTTGAATGCATCCAACTGAGGAAAATTCATTCCTGCTACCGCCAGAGGTAAATCACGGCAAACCGTTTCAATGGTATGTTCCAACACCTGTTGGTAAGGAATAGCCTTACACTTGGGGCTTTGGGGACAGCTAGTAGAACGTAAATAAAGATACTCTTTATCTTGGTTGCGTTGGGTAACACGGGTAACTGTGAAATGTGACTGACACTCAGCACAGACAACCAACCCAGCGAGAGAACGCGGTGCGCTAGCAGTTCGAGATGGTAAACGGCTGTTACGGCGCAAAAGTCGGTCAACTTGGGCTGCTTCTTCCTTAGAAATTATTGGAATATGAGTATTGGAGATAATTTCACCATTTTGGTAAGCTGTATTGCCGCGATAGACTGGATTAGTCAGCCAGCGTCTTCCTGTGGTGACAGAGATTTTCTTACCGTATTTTTTCGCCAAGTAGCGTACTGAACCCCGCAGGGAACCATAAAGTAAAAAGTGTTCAAAAAAATCTTTGACAACTGGTGAAGTACTGCGGTCAATGGTATATTTTCCCTTACCTCTGCGATAGCCGTAGGGAACTTTGCCAGGTGGCGGTGCAACCTCAAGACGATTACGGGCGTGTCCTTGGCGGATGCGACGGCTACGTTGCTGACGTTGGATTGCGTGTAGTAAATTCAGCAAGTCAGCGCCCAGAGGGTAATTTTCGGAAGTGTAGGGCTGTTCAGTGGCGATTACTGCGATTCCCATGACTTCGAGTTGATTGAGGCGATCGCTAATTTCCTCTACAGTATCTCCCAATTCTTCCAACCGACGAATCAGGAGATAATCTGCTGGTTCAGTTTGGCAATCGGTAAATAATTGTTGTAATTGCGATCGCAAAGAAGAGTCTGGCTTGCCCAAATCTTCATAAACCCGATCCACCTCCCATCCCCAATCGGCTTGATCGGGAGAAGATTCTAATAGTGGATCGGTGTAAGAGTAAGCAATTATTTTCAAAGGTTTAGCGCAGCCCCACAAAGAAATGGTATTAGTTATAACTACTAGCTTGACGACAAAACATCAAGTGATACTGTCCGCCTAGTGCCATAAGTTCGTCATGAGTGCCTACTTCGATAATTTGACCGTGTTCTAGTACTACTACTCGATCTGCTAGTTTTGCCAAAGCGAGGCGATGGCTGACTACAACGGCTATTCTCCCCTTCGCCAGGTTACGCAAAATATTGTAAATCTCATGTTCTGTTTTCGGATCGAGGTTTGCTGTCGGTTCGTCAAAGATGACTAGTTCGGCTGGAGAGAGTCGCAGCAAAGCACGAGCGATCGCTAATCTTTGCCATTGTCCTCCTGATAGATCGATACCACCTTCTAGCTGTTTGCCTAAGAGAGTTTCCAAACCTCGATCGAGATTTGAAATTACTTTTGTCAAACCAGCCTCAGCGATCGCTTTCATAATTGCGTCGTCATGCTTTATTTTAAGTAAATCGCCAAAAGCAACATTCTCCCGCACGGTAGTTGGAAAATGAGCATAATCTTGCATCACTACATCAACCCGCGATCGCAAATCTTCTAATAGGAGCGATCGCAAATCTTGGCCATTCCAAATGATCGCACCTTGGCTAGGATCGTAGAGGCGACATAATAACTTTGCTAATGTAGTCTTGCCAGCACCATTTTCACCCACCAATACAATCATCTCGTTGGGGTGAATCGTCAGGTTGATGTTTTTTAGAATTGGCTGATTGCTATTGGGATAGGTAAAAGATAGATTTTTGATGTCAATACCTGTTTGCGATCGACGGTCGTTCTCATTTCTTTGAAAATGCCGATTGTTAGCAGTCGATTCTCTGACTTCTCCCCATACCTTTGTTACTGATTTTGATTGCAACTCTGCATGAGAACCGGACAACTGCGGCTCTAACTCCAAAAGCTGGAAAATCGGCGTAGTTGCCAGTGCAATATTATATAACTCTGACCCGCCAGACATCAGATTATCCAAACTCCGCCGCACTTCCAAAATTACCCCAGTGTAAAGTGCCAAATCTCCTAATGTATGGGTTCCACCTAGCACTCCCTGGATTACGTATATGTATGGCAACGCCAAGCCGAACCCACTCAATAAAGACCAGCCAATAACCGCTGTTGTCCCTCGACGGCGGATTTGTTCCATTGCTCTAAAAATGGTACGGTAAAGTCCGTGCCAGCGTTCTAGTAGTAAGGGTTGCAAGCTAAACAAGCGTATTTCTTTGGCGTATGTTTCCCCAGTTAAAACCGTTTTATATAAGTTCATTTCCCGAAGAACACTTGCTTGGGTTCTTTCTACTCCCCAAGCTTGCTTACGGTATTTTACCTGCACATACATGACGGGGGTAACGCAGCTAAACAAAATTAGCGGTATCCACCAAGCCAAGGACACCGAAAGCAGTATGGCTGGAATGAAAATAAAAATTCCCTCTAACATCGTCACCAGCCTAAGACAAAGCTCTGGAAGTCTTTGCACTCCCTTTTCGGTCAACTGCACCAAATTGAGCAAATCGGGTGTTTCAAACAGCGCAATATCTTCAAAAGTGGCAACCTTTTCAATCACTTGTCCTTGGACAAAGCCGAGAATGCGATCGCGCAAAGAACTATATACAAAGGCATTAATATTAGCGATCGCATCACTAACCAAATTTACTAGCAGCGAACCTACAATACTGGACACTAGCAACGGTTGCGAAAGTATGAGGGCGATGGCATTCTGCGTTGTCCCTGTACTCAATAAGCGAGTAATTTCATCAATGATCGTTTTGTTGAGCCAAATGGCGATCGCTGGGCCTGCACCACCCACTAATGTCAGTATTGTTACATAACGTAGCTCCTTTGGAACTACCTGTATTACTGTTGCTACACTCCGGCGAAATGCTTGAAATGGAGAAATTTCAATTATTTGCATATATTTTAAAGTAGCAAATAATAGCAAAATTCCCAGACAGACGTTGTGATCTCAATTCAACGGATTTACTTAGCTTTAAAGATGACAAAACAGGAACCATGCCAACTGGAAAAAGGAAAATCTGATGGCAATCCATGAAATGTTATGACTACCTGCACATGAGCAAAAGCGAAAGCTAAGAATATCGGAAGTTGGAAGCGGTGAAAATCGCACATCTAGATTAAACTTCTTGGCATTTGTCGGGGTAAAGGTGAAGGGGAAAAGGGTAAAGAAACTCAAAATTCTTTCCCTTTAACCTTTACCCTTTTCCCTAAGAGGGCAAAAATATATTTTTGCAAGAGGTCTAGGTCTATTTAACACAGAGCTGCACGGGATAATACCCGCCATTTACTCTACCAAGAGAGCGACACCGAGTCGGCGAGCGTCCGCAGAAGCGTCACAGCCCCTTAAAGTGGAATGGCACTAAGAAAAGCCCAAAGGCTTGTTTAGTCTCGTTCCCAGTCTTAAGACTGGGAATGTATTCAGAGAGGCTCTGCCTCTCGTCAAGAAAGAGGAGGCAGAGCCTCCCAGAATGGGTTCCCAGCCTCCAGGCTGGGAACCAGTCAGGGCAAGGGCTGTATCTTAACTTAGTGCCATTCCCCTTAAAGTAGAAGATTGCATACAAAAAAGCCCAGTCATCTCTAACTGGGCTTTTAGCTATCTCAATCTATTGGAGGTGAGAAGTTTCGCATTTATGCAGCAGGTTGTTCTAGATTAACCTTGACAACTTTGTTCTTTTCTTCCTCAGACTTAGGTAGTGTCAAATTCAAGATACCGTCTTTATAATCTGCGGTGACATTGGTATTTTGAACCCTAGCAGATAGAGGAATTACACGTTGGAACTTGCCATAGTAAAATTCACTCTTGGTAATACCCTTGTCTTGGGTTTTAGTTTCAGACTTGCGCTCACCGCTAATGTGAACAGCGTCTTGGGTGACTTGAATATCTAAGTCTTTAGCTTCCAGTCCTGGCAGCTCTAGCTTGAGATGAATCGCATCATCGGTTTCGTGCAGTTCAGCAGCCGGAACTCTGATAAAGCTTTTTTCAAGCCGTGCAGATGGTACTCTGGTATCTCCAAATAAGCCGTTGATGTGACGTTCTAAAGCGTTCAATTCTTGCCAGGGGTTGTAACGAACTAGTACCATAACTCTTTCTCGGAAAAATTCAGCTATTGTTTAATCGTTTTTGCACTTGATTTTGTGCTTATGTATTCATAATAAGTATGGTTCCAACTCCTGTAAATTCGGTAATCATCACCTCATTAAATGATGATTACCGCACTTAATTAGACCTAAAAAAAGATTGCGGTTTACGCGAATTCCTCGGTTCGGTAAACCAGAATAATCACTTTGAGAATCTGTAAAATTCATACGTAGTAATAAATTAGGTTTTGGCTGTAGAATTTAAATCTGTCAAATAATTATGCCTTTGATATTCAATCCGCACTTGCTTAACATCAAGCTCAGATTCTAAAAATACGAGTTTTTCTACTTGCTGTAATCCCACATTTTCAAACTGTGCTAATTCTGAGTCTGATAATGGCCAAGGTGGGCCAGAGGGTTCAACTTCTGTATCTCGAACACGAGTAATCAGCAAAAGTGTGCCACCAGGAGCAACAAAGGAGGTAACTGAAGAAATAACCCAATAACGCACATTCAACGGCAAAGCTTGAATATTACGACATTCAAAAACAAAATCAAAAGCTTGATGCCATTGTGAGGGAATTGCTAATAAATCTGCAACTACATAGTTGACAGTCGAATCTGGAAATCGCTCTTGACATCAAGCGTAGATGCGAAGCAGCTTGTCGTCAGACATCGCTGTTGGTGAAATATCAAAGGCGGTTACTTCAAATCCCAGATGAGCTAAAGCTTCGGCATCATCTCCCAAGCCGCAACCAATCACTAGCGCCTTTTGCCCAGAAGCGAACGGTTGATGATTCGTCAACCAATCTTGTAGATAACCTGAGTTCGGGATAAGGAAAGGAGCAGGTAGTAAGCTGAAAATAACGACA
>NZ_JAVRCI010000073.1:0-34421 GCF_034530835.1 Nostoc sp. DedQUE12b
TGAGTGCTGAGTGCTGAGTGCTGAGTGCTGAGTGCTGAGTGCTGAACAAAAACCCAGTCGTTTCAAGCCTTTGAGCAATCAAAACTGTCCTAACCTATGTGACTACGGCTATAACTGCTAGTACTTATCGGGGGCATTCGGCATTGGGTAAAACTCATACTTCGACCTTAAAGGCTTAACCTTCGACCTTGAAGCCTTAACCTTCGACCTTAAAGACTTAACCTTCGACCTTAAAGGCTTAACCTTCGACCTTAAAGGCTCATCTTTTCATACCTCTTCACCGTATTTTATTCAATTAGAAAGATTGGAATGCTTAAAAACTTATTTTCATTTAGCGATCGCTACCGCATCTTACATCAGACTTGGTTTGCCTTCTTTCTCACCTTTGTATGTTGGTTTAACTTCGCTCCCTTCGCTACAACCATTGGCAAAGAGCTAAGTTTAGCGCCTGAGCAAATCAAAACTTTGGGCATCTGTAACCTCGCCCTCACAATCCCTGCACGGCTAATTATTGGTATGCTTCTGGATCGTTTTGGTCCCAGAATCACCTACTCAATCCTGCTGATGTTTGCGGTAGTTCCTTGTTTAGCAACGGCGCTAGCGCAAGACTTTAATCAACTAGTCATCAGTCGTTTACTGATGGGAATTGTCGGATCTGGGTTTGTTGTCGGTATCCGCATGGTAGGGGAATGGTTCCAGCCGAAGGAGATGGGAATTGCTCAAGGAATTTATGGCGGTTGGGGTAACTTTGGGGCTTTTGGCGCAGAGTTTGCCTTACCGATACTTGCAGTTGCTACTAGCTTTTTCGCTGGTGGTGCTTCTAACTGGCGGTTTGCGATCGCATTTACAGGGATCATTACAGCTATCTACGGCGTAATTTATTACAACAGCGTCCAAGATACACCCGCTGGCAAAGTCTATAAAAAACCTAAGAAAAATGGTTCTCTAGAAGTGACGAGCGTTAAAAGCTTCTGGGCGCTGATTGTCTCGAATTTTGGTTTAATTTTCGCTCTAGGTTTATTAGCTTGGCGCTTGGAACAAAAGAACATTCACTTCCTAACTTTGAGCCAAATGTATCTGGCTTGGTTGCTATTAGCAGGATTGTTTGCTTACCAAAGTTACCAAGCTTGGCTGGTAAACCGAGAACTTCTAACTGGTAAAAAAACTTACGCTCCATCTGAACGCTTTCAATTTGGTCAAGTAGCCTTACTCGAATTCACTTACATAACGAACTTTGGCAGTGAACTAGCAGTTGTTTCCATGCTCCCAGCATTCTTTGAAAAAACTTTTGCTTTAGAGCATGTTGTAGCTGCGATGATTGCTGCTACCTATCCATTCTTAAATTTGGTTTCTCGTCCTAGTGGTGGCTTAATTTCTGATAAATTTAGCTCCCGTAAATGGACAATGACAATTATCAGTGCCGGCATCGGTGTTAGTTATTTGATTGCACATTTTATTAATGGTAACTGGCCGATTCCGCTAGCGATCGCAGTCACAATGTTTGCCGCCTACTTTGCCCAAGCTGGCTGCGGTGCAACTTACAGCATCGTCCCCCTAATTAAGAAAGAAGCCACTGGACAAATTGCTGGAAATGTAGGAGCTTACGGTAATTTTGGCGGCGTAGTTTACCTGACAATTTTTAGCTTAACCAACGCTCCAACACTATTTACCACAATGGGTATAGCTGCACTAGTCTGTGCTTTCATGTGCGCTTTCTTCCTGAAAGAACCAAAAGGTTCCTTTGCGGCTGCTTATGAAGGTGAATTGCCAGAAACAGCAACTAAAAACTCTATTTTATTAACTGAAGAATAGACCTGTCTTGAAAATAGAGAGTAGGCAGTAATACAAATAAATTTTCATAGTTCGTAGTAAGGACTTTAGTCCTTTTTTTCTAAAGACATTTTGCAAAAATTAAATTACTTTTGCAAAATATTGGGGAAAAGTTAAAGGTTAAGGGAAAATTCCATACCTTTACCCTTTCCCCTTATCCTCACAATGCCAAGAAGTCTTAAGCACTAAAGTGCTTACTACAAACTTGCATTCTCAACCTGGCGCTACATCTGAGGTTGCACAATCAAAAATAACAAAATGGTACAACTGCCATGAGTGAATTTACCAAAACTCTCTGTCCCTACTGTGGTGTTGGCTGCGGTTTAGAAGTTTCACCTCCAGCCCAACTTGGCAAAGCAACTAATCGAGATAGCCAAGGAAATCCAACTTGGCGGGTGCGCGGTGATAAAGCTCATCCATCTAGTCAAGGAATGGTTTGCGTCAAAGGCGCAACGATCGCAGAATCTTTAGATAAAAATAGATTACATTACCCAATGGTGCGAGACTCATTAGATCAAGAGTTTCGCCGCGTTAGTTGGGATGAGGCTTTTGATCTAATCGCCAAACGCATTCAAACTATCCGCTTCACCCAAGGGCCAGAAGCTTTATGTATGTATGGTTCCGGTCAGTTCCAAACTGAGGATTATTATATAGCCCAGAAACTCATGAAAGGTTGTCTGGGTACTAATAATTTTGATGCCAACTCTCGTTTATGTATGTCTAGTGCTGTAGCTGGCTACATTCAAAGCTTTGGCTCAGATGGGCCTCCATGCTGTTACGAAGACTTGGAGTTAACCGACTGTGCATTTTTAATTGGTACTAATACAGCCGAATGTCACCCCATCGTTTTCAATCGACTGGCTAAGTATCACAAAAAGAACCGCAAAGTCAAAATGATTGTGGTTGATCCCCGTCGCACACCAACCGCAGAAGCAGCAGACCTGCATTTAGCCATTCGTCCCGGCACAGATATCGACTTATTGAACGGCATCGCCCACTTGTTGATGCGCTGGAACTACATTGATACGATGTTCATGGACGACTGCACTAGCAACTTTCCTGCTTATGCTGAGGTGATTCGCCACTATCCGCCAGAAGTGGTAGCTCGTCAATGTGGAATCAGTATTGAAGATTTAGAAACAGCAGCTCGTTATTGGGGTGAATCGCAGCGGGTACTGTCTTTGTGGTCAATGGGTGTAAATCAATCCTCAGAAGGGACGGCTAAGGTAAGAACGATCATTAACCTGCACCTGATGACGGGACAGATTGGCAAACCTGGGGCTGGCCCTTTTTCCCTCACTGGTCAACCGAACGCAATGGGAGGAAGGGAAACCGGAGGTTTGGCACATTTATTACCAGGTTATCGGGTGGTGAAAAATCCTCAGCACCGTGCAGAAGTTGAGGAGTTTTGGGGACTTAAGCCAGGACAAATTTCGCCCGATCCCGGTTTGACTGCTTGGGATATGATTACTGGTTTGGAAAATGGCGCTGTAGAGTTATTGTGGATTGCGGCTACTAATCCTGCGGTAAGTATGCCAGATTTAGAGCGGACTAAGAAGGCGTTGTTGCGATCGCCTTTTACTATTTACCAAGATGCTTATTATCCTACAGAAACCTCTGCCTACGCTCATGTTTTGTTACCAGCAGCCCAGTGGGGTGAAAAAACTGGCGTGATGACAAATTCCGAACGGGTGGTAACTCTGTGTTCAGCATTTCGCCAACCGCCAAGAGAAGCGAAAGCAGATTGGGAAATTTTTGCCGAAGTTGGACGTAGATTAGGTTTTAAGAGAGAATTTGCCTTTGCTAACTCTGCTGAAGTTTATGCTGAGTTTGTCAAACTAACTAAAAATCGCCCCTGCGATATGACAGGTCTCAATCACGGGCAATTACAATCAGAAGGCCCGACTCAATGGCCTCACCCAGAAAAAAGTTATGAGTTAAGAGTTAGGAGTTATGAATTAGAATCTTCAACTCCTAACTCCTCACTCCTCACTCCTAACTCCAAACGCCTCTACACCAATCTCCGCTTTCACACCCCTGATGGACGCGCTCGATTTGGGGCATATTACTCCAAAGGATTGGCAGAACCACCAGATCCAGATTATCCTTTTGTACTAACTACTGGACGCCTTTACGGACACTGGCATACGCAGACACGCACCGGTCGAATTGAAAAAATTTGCAAAATGCATCCGGAACCGTTTATCGAAATTCATCCCCGTGATGCTGCTAAGTTAAGTATTGTAGATAATCAGTATATAGAAGTGCGATCGCGTCGGGGTAAAGCGAAGTTTCCTGCTAAAGTAACAAAAGCGATCGCACCTGGTACAGTTTTTGTCCCTATGCACTGGGGTTCGCTGTGGGCAGATAATGCCGAAGCTAACGCCCTTACCCATCCAGAATCTTGCCCCGATTCGCTGCAACCAGAATTAAAAGCCTGTGCTGTGCAGCTGATACCAATCTCTGTGGAAGTTACAGTCAAAGATTATCAACTCCAGTCCTCACAATGGTAACCTCCTAACTGTACCGCTCAAGAGGTAATTAATAATCATCAATAGGTAATTTAGTCAATAATCAATCACCAATAGTCACTATCATTTTTTATGGCTCTCTACTATTGACCCATATCAATTACCATAATTAAGGAGGTGAAATTTATAATAACCAAAAGTTTTACTAGCGGCGAGTTCAGCTATGGTAAAAGATAAAAATCACATACTATTAAAAATCATATTTTTGTAATCCTCTAGATTTATCTATGGGATTTTATTTTATTTAAAAACCGGGTGCAACAGATGAAAAAGTTAATCAGGGAAATTCTAGGAGCTACCAAAGATGAGAACTTCATGCACATCATTGAAAACATAGAAGTGATAGTTTCTAAAATTCTATCTATTTTTATGGTGGTCGTAATTTTGGTAGCGATCGCAGATTTAGGATTCTTTATTTCTAAAGAATTATTTACAGTACCTTATGGTAAGTTTAACACAACCCTGTATAAGGTTTTCGGTTTATTTTTAAATATTTTAATTGCCTTAGAAATTTTAGAAAATATCACAGCATATTTACGAAAACACGTTTTTCAAGTTGAATTAGTTATTGTCACTTCTTTAATTGCTGTTGCCAGAAAAATTATTATTCTTGACTTAGAAAAAATTGGAGGTGTTGATATAATTGGTCTAGGTATAGCTATTCTTGCCTTATCAATTAGTTATTTGATAATTCGTCTTAGTAATTCCAAAAATATTTAATTTAAAGAGGCAGAAGTCAACAGTATAATGAGCTAATTTTAAATACTTTCTTATGACAGATTTCTTTCAATTTGAAGCAGACTTTGTTGATTCTCTGCGTTGCATCCCCATGCAGGTGCGTTGTAAATTAGATACCTGTGGCATCAAGCTAAAACTGCCTGACTGGAATCAAATGACCACAGATGAACGGCAAGCTTTAGTCGAATTACCTTGCGCTACAGAAACGGAAATTCAGTCTTACCGCGAGCATATCGAGCAATTAATCATACAACGCACAGGTATACCACCTACAAAATTGCCCATTGATCCTCATCCTGCATGGCTAGATGCCACTGTACCAGCTAGCCTTCAGGAAAAAGCTCAAGAAATAGGTGTAACCCTGACACAGCAAAATTGGGCAGCTTTAACACCCTTACAGCGTTTTGCTTTGATTAAACTTAGCCAGCCAGGACATGAAAACAAAAATTTTCCTAGAGCGATCGCAGAATTTCATCTGTTTTAATTAGACAATAGTCGTTAAAAGAAAAAATCTGTAGGGTGCATTACACTTTGTTAACTTGCCGCCCTCAAATGATACATTACAACATTAGCTGTGTTGTAATGTATCAAAAATTCATGTAGATGCTAACGAATAAAATAGCTGACTCTAAATTAATATTTACTTTATATAGCGTTTTCTAATAAAAGTGCTGAGTGCTGAGTGCTGAGTAAATTTAAGAAGTACTCAGTACTCAGCACTACGGTTTTGTGAGTTCTCAAAAGGGTTTCACTATGTACTTCATGCACTTAGAAACCGCTATAAACAACTATTGACTAGAAAGATCAGGATAACAAATATATGGCTGCAAAGAAACTTTTGATGCTCGTTGGCGACTATGTAGAAGACTATGAAGTGATGGTTCCTTTCCAGGCATTGCAAATGGTGGGACACACTATCCACGCAGTTTGCCCCGACAAAAAAGCTGGCGATAAGGTGCGGACAGCAGTTCATGACTTTGAAGGAGACCAGACTTACAGCGAAAAACCCGGACACAATTTTACTTTAAATGCTACGTTTGCAGAAGTAGAAGCCGCAACCTACGATGCCTTAGTCCTTCCCGGAGGACGGGCACCAGAATATATCCGCCTGAATCAGCAGGTACTAGAAATCACCCGTCACTTTGCCCAAGCGAATAAACCGATTGCTGCCATCTGCCACGGCTTGCAGTTATTAGCTGCTGCTGATGTACTGCAAGGCAAAAGATGTACTGGCTACCCTGCTTGTAGCCCAGATATCAACAGTGCTGGAGGAATCTATGTTAATATCCCTGTTGATCGGGCAATAGTTGATGGTAACTTGGTGACAGCACCAGCTTGGCCTGCTCACCCACACTGGCTAGCAGAATTCCTCAAAGTACTTGGAACCAAGATTGAACACTCAAAACTGACTACAGTTGTTTGAGACAAGATACCGACAATATTTTGGTTCACTTTATAACAGTTTCTTCCCCTACTCTCTGCTCCAAAAGAGCTTTGGCAAAAACAACTGAGAACAGACGACTAAAAATTATATATTTTTGAAATGGAACTAAATGCAGTAAAAAATACTATTTTTTAATAAATTGCAGTGGGTTTAATTTGCAGCTACGATGTCAAAAGTACAGCATCGAGACAATCTGATTTATCCGCCTAACAAGCCAGTTTTAGGACAAACTCTCAGCAAATGGAATACTTCTTTACATGAGGTGAAACAATTTGAAATTTTGCATCAATAATTTTAAATTTCTTAGCAGTAAGTGAAGCTATAGTGGATTTAGCAATGCTGCTGCTAATGTGGCTAAGGTTAGTCCTGCTGCCAAATTGTGTGAAGAATTAGTTTAGAAAAGCACTTCTTATCGATGACAGGCAAAAACGCAAGACATAATGCATTTCTGCGGCTAGTGTCTGGTAATGGGGCAGCTTTGGGAGCAGAATCTCGCTACTCGCTGCCCCCCAGTAAAGAGATGGTAATTGGACGCGACCCCAGCTGCCAAGTTGTCTTGGATGCCATGATGTACCGAATGGTATCTCGTCGTCATGCAGTGGTTCGTCCCCTCTCTCTATCCCCAGATAGCAAATTTAGCTGGGTGCTTTGTGACTTGAATAGTGCTAATGGCACTTATTTGAATGGACAACGCTTATATGAATGTCAGGAATTGCACCCAGGCGATCGCATTTCTCTAGGTGCTGATGGCCCGCAATACATTTTTGAATCCGAGTATACCTCACTGACTCCGGCGACGACAGTAAACCAACTTACAGCACTGCCTTCGGCGACGAACTACCACAACCACACGCAATTAAAGCAGCCAGATTCTGTTAGCTTCACCCAGCTTTTTCCGATTATTTCCACTGGTAAAGATTTAACTAGTAAAGCTTACCTTGTACCCGGAATACTGACCGTAATTTTTGTGGTGCTGATGTTCGCTACAGTCGGTCGGCCCCAAGCTAATCAAGTGATCGTAGCAAGTTACATCGCCTTCGCTGCCTACTATTTTGTTTACCAGCTTTGCGGCAAACAGAAGCCTTGGTGGGTGCTAATGGCTACGTCTTTGGGTACAATCCTGATTTTGCTCAGTCCGCTGTTGGATCTATTTATTTTCGTATTTCGCGGCATTTTGCCTGGAAGCTTGCCCACACCCCAAGAATCTATCACCTTCACAGAGTTACTGGTGCGGATGTTTTTTGGCGCTGGGTTGATGGAGGAATTACTCAAGGCATTACCTGTACTAGGGGCTTTTGCTATCGGTAGAATGTTGTCTTCACCTTGGCGAGAACGCATCGGCATCTGGGAACCTTTAGATGGCATTCTCCTGGGAACTGCTTCTGCTGTTGGCTTTACTCTCTTGGAAACCCTCGGTCAGTATGTGCCTGATATCACTCAAAATGTTACGCAACAGGTGGGTATCGGGGCTGCTGGTCAGCTGGCAGGTTTACAACTGCTAATTCCGCGAATTTTAGGCTCTGTAGCTGGACACATGGCTTATAGTGGCTACCTGGGTTATTTTATCGGATTGGCTGTCCTCAAACCTACTAGAAGTTGGCAAATTCTGTCTATTGGTTATTTGAGCGCCTCAGCACTCCATGCTCTCTGGAATGCTACAGGGTCAATCAATGCTTTGCTGTTGGTAGTTGTTGGAGTGTTATCTTACGCCTTTTTGATGGCGGCAATTCTCAAGGCACGGGCGCTGTCACCAACGCGATCGCAAAATTTTGCTACCCGATTTCTTGGCCCAAAATAGGAGATGAAATCAATTCAAAAAAATTGTACCCTTACCAGGAAGCAAGCTACACGCACCATCTCGTAGAGAAGAAAAAGACAGGGGAGATGAGGGAGAACAACCAATGCTCAATGGTTAAATATTTATGTCTTAAGATAGATGGTCTAGTTTGATAATTAGCGTAACGTTATCTACTCTGGGTTAATTGTATCTACAAGAATAAAAATCATCAAACTTCTGGTAAAAGTCTTGATTTTTGACTCCTTCTTTGCACCTTTGCATAAGGCAAACCAAGATCGTTGCAAAAGAAACCTCTAAACAGAGTGAATGCAAAGCGGGGTTACACGCACACAACGCATAATGAAAACTTTTTCGATTTCCTACTCCCTACTCCCCATTTCCTATTCATAATTCAGGCTGAGACTGGTTGAGTTGAGTGAAAGCATAGGAAGCGATCGCTAAACTAGCCTTTGCTTTCTCTACTTCTGATAAAGCTGTCCACTCGCTATTTTGAAGATTATTGAGCGTAGATACCGCGTTTTGCGATTCGCTACTTCGCATAGCGTAAGTAAAAGGACGAGCCAGAACTAGAAGATCCTCTGTTCCCCAAGTTGGTAGTACTGTCTGAACACACTCAACTAGTTGCTCACTGATTAATTGGCGAGCAGCAAATATTTCAGCAGCTTTGCTGGCGATGGTATTGAGTAATGCTTGGGGAACACAGGCGGAAAAATTAGTCCGTAATGTTTCTTGAAGATTAAGCACTACTGCCTGTTGTGGGTTGTCATTGAAGTCTGGCGTCAGAGTAATACCAGACCAAAGTGTATCTAGATGTCCGTAAAAATCTTGCGATCGTCTCATCAGTTCTTCGTCAAGTAAATCTTGTATTCCGAACTGGTGTTCTAGTTCCTGAAAATAAGCTTCTGATTCATCATCGCCTGGATTCCAGGGATAGTTAGCATCCTCTGGTTCTAGCAACGCTTCTAATAATTCTAAATCTACTTGAGATGGCAAAGATGAGAAAGTGTCTGAGCCGTTAATTTTGTTAACCATATTTTCTTCTTCCATGATTATTTGGTGGTATTGACAGCTACAATTCCTCAGAGGATATTTCCGCAAAAAAAGTTGATTTTTTCTTCAAAAAAACAGATTTTAGAAGCTGATGCTTAATATCCAAATCCATTTGTGCAATAGCTTTGCTAGGAGTCTTGAATAACAAACTCCCAGGTTTCACCTCTAGCACTTCCAAACTTTAACTGCATTCCCGATTTCAGAGGGACTTCCTCCCGGAGGATTTGTTGCCAACCATTAGGCCCTAAAAACCAGGTTGTCCCGTAGGTGGAAAAATCTTGCAAGTAATAAGTTCGCATCAGTGTAGCATCAGTCAGAGTATTGCGGCAGAAGATTTCGGCGTGGCGTTTAGATACAGATGGTTCGGGAATGACGATATCATTATCTTGCGTGCGGCCGATGCGGGTGACTCCATAACGCAGTAACCAGGTTTTACCTTTTGGAGTGAGTGATCGTAAACTTGCAATCGGAAGCGAGGAACCGACATCAGGAATGGCTGTATCTGGTAGTTCTGTAATACCTTCATCCAGATTCTTAATCAGTTCGCCATTAAAATCTGGATGCAGGTAGAGAACAGGCAAAGTCCAAGCAGGTTGATTAAATTTATACAGTGTTAACAACTCTTGCCTAGCCTGTGCTACGGCTTCGTCAATTGGCTTGTGCGATCGCAAAGCTTCGGTAAAGGCTTGAATAAAACTATGGCTTTCATGGTCAGCGATTTCATCACGCATCCCCAAAACCGCAGGCACACCATGACGAATCAATACTTCTGCTAAACTACTGGCAGGGATAGCTTGATGATTGATCGCAGCTGGTTGTGCGCCCCAACAGGCGTTGAAAACCGCTAATTTCACACCTGTACGGGTCAATACTTGCGCCAATTCTATCCCATTGAGGGGCATATCTGGTCGCAAAAACAGTAACCCTCCGTCTGGGTCTGGCAAACCATGTCCAGCGTAAAAGAAAAGATTGTATTCTTTAGTTTCTAACTCATCAATCAACTGTTGTGGAGTTGGTTGAATGAGTTGATTCACTACACAAGGTGCATATCTTTGAGAGTTACCAGGCGTATCTGCAAGAGCTTGCTGTAAGATAGCGCCTTCTTGTTCTAGTTGTAGCTTGTCATCATGACCTAAAACCAGCAAGATACTTAAAGCTTGGTCAGTTCGCAAATGCGGTAAAGGCTCAACTTCAGTGCTGGTGCGACTAAATAGTAAATCTTGCGAGAGAGACATCGCTGATTGACCAGGCTCACGCTGCATAATTTCCCAAGGGAAAGCGATCAAATCCGGGTCGCGGATTTCTAGTCGAAAACGCAAACGTGTATGCTGACCCATAGCAATACCGCGACTGCGTTCTAGACTACCAAGAATTTGTCCGTCGAATACCCAACGCCATAAATTCATTCCCAAGTATTGCATCAGACGACTGCTGTAGGGGCCAGTAGGTTGACCTGAAGGGGGTGAAATCCAATCTATGGGGAATGGGTTGCTATTTTGAGATGTTGAGTTAGGGGAAATATCTAGGCGACCATGACCAGCAAACATCTGCTGCCATTCGTGCCAGAGTTGGGTGAGTTCAATAGGCCACACACAGTCACGTAAAACATAGCCACTGGGATACGGGGCCTTGACCACCCAAATGGCGAAGTTGTCAGTGCCAGTATTTAAGAGACGGGCGATCGCCAAATTCAGGGATGGCATGGATTCATTAAACTAAAAGCTAAAAAAAATAATTTCAAGAGAAGAAGAAAACAGATACGCCAGAATTCAGAATAAATGAGTAGGGGATTTAAACCTGATATTAATTGTTTTGCACCAAATTAGAAATACAGTGGGGGTTTTGAACTCGGATATTCATCCACCAGTAGTACATAATTCATTTTGAATTCTGACTCCCGACTCCTAAATTTTGTTTTGATAACAATTCTCCAAGGTAAAAATTTTCTACTTTTTTGACCTTGTAAGTTTTTACTCTGATTGTTACCTGTTATTATTCCAGGTTTTTACCAGTTTATCGAGTATTTGATTAAGTTGGACTGGTGTCAGATGGTTCGGTAACTGGCGGTTGCGTGACAGTTTTACATGGATTTGGTGCGTCTGATTGTAAAACAACGCCAAAACGGTTGACTTGGGAGGAGTTTAGCAATACTGTTGCTGGCAAAGGTTTTGAATTTGGTGTAACTAAAGTAGTTACGGCTGTGTTATTAGTATTAGCTGGAGTTTGTGTACTTTTATTAGTACAGACTCGCATAGACACTAAAAAACTCCCAGAAGTAGGATTTGGATTTGATTTTTTCTCAATAACTTCTAAAAAAGTCCCACGGGGAAGTGATTGGTTGTTTCCCAAGGATATGTCATTGTTGGTTTTAATTACCCAACCTGGAGAGAGATTAGCCAGCGATCGCGGTCGTATAGGTGTCGTTTCAATGCCAGGGTTTTGAGTTTGTAGGGGATTGGAAAAAATTGGAGAGGTTCCTCGCAGTTGCTTGACGAACAATCCTAAAAAACCTGCTGCTAGCACAAATATTAATGGAACTATCCACTGTAGGGGGAATTGACGATTTTTAGCAGGCTCAGTGTCTGGAATCACCTGAGTTTTGTGGTTTGGGCTGTCTAAAACTGTCGCATCTGTTCCTCTGGATGCTAAATCAACAGTTTTGGCAGAATAACTCTGGGGAATCACTGCTTGGATCGTGATTTCTGGTTCCCAATATTGGACTTGATAGTGAACTAAAGCGACGGTGACATTATCATGTCCATTTTTAGTATTAGCAATTTCGACTAATCGATCGGCAACAGTTGCTATATTTGCTTCTCCAGCTAAAATCGGCAAGATTTCTGTTTCCCAGTACTCCTCTACCCGATCAAAGTCACTCAAACCATCGGATGTGAGCAGAAAAACAGCATCTTCATCGAGCATAAACCGTCCCGATGTGGGATGCAATGAAGTGCTAGAACCCATCCCCAAAGCTTGGACGAGAGATCCAGCGGCACTCTGTTGTACTGCCTCTCGGTAAATGGCATAACCTAGCCGCACTTCACGGGAGGCGACATCATCATCGAGAGTAACTTGATAACAGCCGTGGCGTGTAATCCAGTAAGCACGACTATCGCCGACGTGGGTAATGTACATTTCATGAGCAACAGGCAATGCCATGACTAGAGTCGTGCCCATGCGTTGACGCCCTTGGCGATTTTCACTGTCATTACGTTGACTGATTTTGTCATTGGCCATTGCCACTGCCTTATCTAGGTCATTCAGCAGCATTGCAGGGTCTATGTGGTCGTAGGGAACCTTTGTTAGTTGCTGTACCTGCTGCTGGATTGTTTCAATGGCTAAATTTGAGGCGACATTGCCACCCTCGTGTCCACCGATGCCATCACAGACAATTGCTAAGGCTGTTGGCTGGGGTGGTTTGCTCACTGGAGTTCCACTGGGAGGACTACAGGCATCTTCGTTACGTTGACGACTTGGCCCGGTGTCAGTTTTGGTGATAATTTGGATCGTGGGTGTTTGCGATCGCCCCAACCCAGCCAGTCCCCGATCTAAAACTCCGATTAATTGATCGGTGGAATTAATCTCTCCCTGAATTAAAGCTAGGCTAACGCGATTGACAAATTCCGCGATCGCTGGTTTGGCAGTGCTGACCAACTGCTGCCAAAATTCACCTAATTGCGGCAATTCTGGTGATGTAGCGCTGTCAAAACGCAATTCCAACAACCGGACTAACGATCCTTCTACCCGTAATACATAAGAGTCAAGTAAGCTAGAGGCGACACCTTCACTCACAAGAGGTTGCCACAGATGAGCTATTTGCCATAACCAATTCAGTTGGCGCATTGATGTTGCATCATGCCAAGCAGTGGTTAACTCGCTGCCCAAGCGTACTTGTTGGATATTGTCGTCTACTAATAGTGGCGGTTTTTCTAAAAGTAATATTTCTCGGTGGGAAGACCGGTCAGCAACAAAAAGCACTCCATATACCTGCGGTACGTGTAAACGGTAGGGAATCAGTCTCAGGTAGGCTTTTAGAGGCTGCAAATTATCTAACTCAGGCGTTAGCGCTAACAAACCAGGCTTCGTATCTAAAAGAACAAATTTATCAAGGATTAAATAGCGATCGGCTAATATTTCTCCAGGACTACCCACACTTGGGCTATCTACCACAGCCCAGAGATAATTTTTGGGTAGAGGCATGGAACATCGCTGGCAAAACTTGTGAGTCAGGGGGTTGGCAGCCTGACAATTTTCGTTTGGACAGTAGAGCGTTGCCGCGTCATTTTCCATAGTTTTCGCACCGATCAGCGATTGGCAATTTCTTTAATAGCATTAGTAGGGACAATCTAGACCGCTCATCTTTCTTAAACTTGACATACCCAGACTTTAGATGATGATTTTAGCTGGCGGATATCAGCAGGTGCTAATACAAAACTTATCCAAAAAATACGCTCCTAACTCAACCCTACAGCCTAATCATAGCTTCTATTGCCCTGTGACTCTCCATCGCCAAAGCAACTAACTCCAACCTTGTCACCACAGCATAACCCAAGGATAACTGCATGATTTGCTTTTGGTAAATTCCCCCATCATCAATAGGCAGATAATGTTGGTATTTATTTAGTTTATAAGTAGGATAGCAAGAATTAACTTTAATTAAGAATTAAGAATAGCAAATATTAATTTTGGCAAAAGTACCTGATAAATACAGTGACTCTAAAAATCTCTTTAGGACTGCTGTTAGTGGCAGCGGGGGGGTAGCCAGTGCTGAGTTAAGAAGTAGACTTATGAATTTTTCCACTCTCAGCCGAAACATTTTTAACTCAGCACTCTTTGTACAGAAGGGTTCAGGCAGCCCGCTACCAACCCATTGGCTTATTTGTCATCAATGGCAACTTGAGGGACTCCCATGCTGTAGTTAGTAACACGGCCAGAAAGATTGTAGCTGATTTCGCCGAGTTGCAGAAGCGATCGCAGATAATGCTCTAAGTCTGACCCCACACGGCGCAAGTTATAGTCTGTGAGGTCTGCGCCACTAGATGCTTCTACTAGTTCATCAAATTTTCGATAAATTTTTTGCAGTGCATCTTCATTCCAATTAAACTCGTTGTCTGGGTCAACATCTAAGGTTAAGACTTGTTGACTAGGAACTAGATCGCCATCCCGGTCAATTTCACCTGCAAAAATGCGGATGTGCCGGGTTGTGGACTTGAGCAGCATCGGGTTATCCATAAAAAGGTGTAAGATTTGCGTGGATTACACTGAAATTATTGTAGACCTTATATCCGAGCTTGAATGCTCTCAATTTCAAAGCTTTGAATGCTGTTTTAAAAGGGTATATTGAATGGGCATAAGTAAAAATATCATCTTTACTGATGAGTTTGCTACTTCTGTTATGAGTTGAAGATATATTTATCTGCTAGTACTGACAGTAGTCGAATTATTTTTCTGTAAAAATTAATTGTTAGAGTATTTTCATTTAGTCTACAAATCTGACTTACTGCTAAGATTTTTGGACTAACTCAAGCCCAAAAGACGGTAGGGCAGGGCACTCAGCAGAAATGATTTGCTCTGTGTGCTTTTTTTATAGAGAACAAAAGTTTGGACATTAATAATTATGCCGATCAATTTATCCTGAATTTTCTATCGCAAAAAACGTACATCAAGTAATTTCACTGAATAGCGCTACATCGACTGCTGGCTTTAAGAAACTCAAAAAAATTAAGCGGTTTTACTTACGTATAAACACCAAAATTAGAGTAACAAGTCAAACTGTTATTGACGTTCACATAAAGTTGATGTAAAAACCTTTAAAAAGGTTGAACAACTTCTTACAGAAACTTTATTGTGTAGAATCTTAAAAACTGAATAATAGTTATGGCTTACCATAAGCTACATCTGGCACAGAAACGTCAAAATCTAGACACTGAAAATCTAGCTTGAAAATACACCACAGGAGAGTGAAATGGAATACAAAGGTGATTGATGAAGAAAAATTCTTAATTCAAGCACTTTGGATTCAAAAGAGATATAAAGAATTTTGCTGGACATCTACCTCCTTACCCTCATGACAACCAAGTAAAGGAATCTCAATAGTTATGAACTCCAAAGCATTACCACGCCAGATAAATAATCTCGAAGTAGGTGTTTATGAGTGTGAAATACATCTCAAATTCCGGTTGATTGAGGAAAAGAGTCTATTGAGCGATCGCGAGCAACTCTTACAGGTGCTACTTGATGCTTTAACCGAAGGTTCTGATGACTTTCTAGAAACGCTCCAAGCGTCCGTTAAAGCCCAGGAAGTGTCTGAGTTTAAAGCCTCGCCTCAAATGCGGCGTCAGCTAATGCGTCTGCGTAATGTCGCGGAAAATTCCCCAACCTAAAAGTGTAATTTAAGTAGTGAAAACGTGAATTGGGCATCAAATCAAATGTTGATCCCATACCCCCGTTGCCATAAAAACTAAGCAGTCAGTAGACTTCATAAAATATTTTGATTTCTACTTTGTGACAGTCTTGTTTAGCAGCACAAAGTCCCAGGAACAGTTTCCGCTATTAAAAACTTTGTAGCAAAGGGTACTGGTAGAATCTGAAAGCAAATTCAGCCGGGTGCATTTTACCGAGTTTTTATCAAAACATTGCAGAATAATAAAACCCTGTGTCTTTACAGATGGGGAATTGGACAACAGGCGCAAATCAAATGAAAACCTAAAAGACCAAAGTAAAAATAAATAACCTTTCTTTGAGCTTTTTGCTTAAGCTAAGTGCCTGATTTGCTGAAATACTTATGTTTTATCTATTACTGGTAATAGGTTATGGTTTAGCAGCCAGTTAGCTATTATCAATTACCCGGAGGTATGACAGATGAGGGAGATGAGCGAGACAAGGGGACAAGTCTCTCTCTTCTTCCTTGTCCACCTTGTCTACCTTGTCTTTTCTCCAGACTCAGTACTTCCCTACCAGAGGCTGCGTCAACGGCTTCTCTAAGAGACGCTACAAGGCGAACGCGGTAGTTGAATCTCGACTTACTTCGACTACGCTCAGTACAAGTCGCTCGATTACTGCGCAGTCGAAACTCAGTACAAGTAAATTCCCAATGCTTATTTAGCAAGACCGTGTTCGAGAGCAAAACGAACTAACTCTGTACGGCTATTGGTGCCGGTTTTAC
This sequence comes from Nostoc sp. DedQUE12b, assembly GCF_034530835.1. Taxonomy (NCBI): domain Bacteria; kingdom Bacillati; phylum Cyanobacteriota; class Cyanophyceae; order Nostocales; family Nostocaceae; genus Nostoc; species Nostoc sp. DedQUE12b. Next base: position 16,557 of record NZ_JAVRCI010000073.1, read on the forward strand.
TAAATAAACGGCTGACGTATTTTTCTACATTGCGGACGCTAGTTTCTAAGCGACGGGCGATTTCTTTGTTCATCAACCCTTCAGCGACCAAATTTAAAACACTTTGTTCTCTGGGAGTCAAATCAATTTTAAAAGGGGCAGGCGATTGGGAAATAGCATTTCTTTGAGTTAACAATGCTTTAATTTGGGCAATCTGATTGGCTAGTTCAGCAAGATCGGGGGTTTCAGCGTCATCTCCCGTACTCGCAGCCTTAGCGGCGCGACGGGCTAGCAGATTTTCGACTATAGCCACTAATTCGTCTGGGTCAAAGGGTTTAGGTAGATAGGCATCAACACCAGCATGATAGCCTTGGATGCGATCGCCTGTCATACCTTTAGCAGTTAAAAATACTACTGGGAGTGTTTGGAAACGGGGATCTCCTCGTAGTTGCTTCAAGAACTGATAGCCATCCACTTGAGGCATCATCACATCGGAAATCACTAAGTCAGGTGTATTCAGCTGCATCCATTCCCAACCTTCAAGGGCGTTACTGGCAACTTGAACGCTGAAACCGCTCTCTTGCAAATAGTCTTTCACGGCTTCCCGTATCCCTGGTTCATCATCCACCAGTAACAATTGTGCTGACATTTAAAATTCCCTTGAGTTTTCCTTTTTCCAATTTAGCGAAAGTTGGTAGGCATTGAGCAACTTGAATTCACCTCTACCGCCCCTAAAGCTTTTAAAATTGACATCTCTGCCTCCGTCAACCCTGCTCCTGGATTAACCATCTTGCCTTCATCGGGACGATCTGACCGCAAAGTTTGCCGACATTCCCCTATAGCAAGATCCCAACAGCTGATGGTTTCATCTTGGCTACCGCTGAAGAGAGTTTGCCCATCTTGAATCAAACTAAGCGACAGTAAAACAGTCTCCAGTAGCTATGATTCATGATTGCTATGAGAATAAAAAGAGCGTCATTATTAATTGCGAATTCTTTTAATAACCCTTACCATTGAGGATTTTCCATAATTAATGCCTCTGCTGCCGAGCTATTTAACGGAACTGAGAAAAAGTGTCCCTGGCCATATTGACAGTTTAACTCTCTTAGAAGTAATAGTTGCTCTTTTGTCTCTACTCCTTCGGCAAGCACATCCACACCTAGCTTGTGTGCCAAGGTGACAATTATCTCAATAATTTCTAAATTCTTACTATGAGTGCCCATTAAGCTGATGAAAGAACGGTCAATTTTCAACACACTAATCGGAAAGTTATAAAGACCACCTAATGAGGAATAGCCCGTACCAAAGTCATCAATTGATAACTCAATGCCCATCTCTCGAAGTTGTAAGATTGCGGCAGTTACCTTATCGCCATTTTCTACAATTGCGTTTTCAGTAATCTCTAGCATTAGAGTGCCAGCATCAAGGCCAGTTGAGTGCAAAATTTGCCCAATCTGCTCTATCAAATCCGGCTGAGAAAATTGCTTGACGGAGAGATTAACACTAATTTTCTTTAGTAATTTAGAACAATGGCATACTCGCCAAACTTGCATCTGGCGGCAGGCTTCATGCAACGCCCATTTGCCAATGGAGAAAATTAATCCAGTTTCCTCTGCTAGGGGAATAAAATCTGTTGGATTAAGCAGACCACGCTCTGGGTGCTGCCAGCGCAGTAGAGCCTCAAAACCTATAATAGACCCACTAGTGAGCGAAACAATCGGTTGGTAATAAACCCGAAATTCTTCGCGTTCAATTGCTCGGCGCAAATCAGTCTCTAACTGCAATCTCGCTAGAGCATCAGCATACATATCTGAGTTGAATAGCTCATAACGCGCTCTGCCTAGCACCTTGGCTCGGTACATTGCTGTATCTGCATCCCTCAACAGTTCTTCTGGGTGTTGATAGTCTATTGTCGAACTCAATGCAATACCAATACTTGCCGTGATGAAGACTTCTTGTCCGCCAAGCTCAAAAGGTAATGCCAGTTCTTTCTGAATCCTTTCAGCTACTTTGATGGCATCTGACACATCCTGAATTCCCTCAAGCAGGATTGTAAATTCATCTCCCCCAAGCCGTGCCGCTGTGTCTATGGAGCGTACACATATTTCTAGTCTACTTGCAATAGCAAGCAGCAATTGATCTCCATTTATGTGTCCAAGACTGTCATTGATCACCTTAAACCGATCTAAGTCGATAAATAGTACAGCATATAGATAATCTGAATGCCGTTTTGAATAATTTATCGCATGTTTTAAGCGGTTCATAAATGCAACACGGTTTGCCAAACCCGTCAGTGCATCGTGAAAAGCAAGGTGCAGTAGTTGTGACTCGACTCTTTTACGTTCTGTAATTTCATTTAGCAATTTCTGATTTGCTTTTACCAATTCCGCTGTCCGTTCCGCCACCCGTATTTCTAACTCACTGTAAGCTCGGTACAACATTTCTTCAGCTTGTTTGCGTTCACTGATGTCGCACAGCAGCCAACGCCAGCCAACGTACTTCTTGTCAACGTCGTATACTACAGACGCTTTCACATTAGCAGGGAAAAGCGTCCCTTCCCGTGGCTGTAGGTAAATTTCCCAGTTCACTATCTCCTGCAAATTGTTTATTTGAGAGTTAAAGGACTGGCGGTCTTGTTGAGCAATAAAAAGAATTAATGGTTTACCTACTAAATACTTTTGTTGGACACCAAGCAAAGTTGCTGCTACATAGTTAGCCTCTTGGATTATCCCGTTCGTATCAGTTACCAAGTAACCATCTGGAGCAAACTCGAACAAATCTTGGTAACGCTGGCGCTCTTTCTCTACCGCCGTTCGTGTTACCTTTAACTCCTCGGAAGCTGTCAATAATTCTTCCATTGCGGTGTTAAGTTCCTCGAAAGCCTCTGTTATCATCTCCTGTTGTGAGTTCAGCTTACTTCCATAGCATTTTAATAGTTCCTGTATCTGCGATCGCAATTTATCTATCTGTTCTATCTCTTGATTAAATCCATCCACTTTCATGTTGCTCAACTCACAAAACTATGAAGCGTAGCTGTGAATGAAAAGAGCAGGGTAAGCAAACCCCATGCTTTCCTCAAGACTTCAGACGCTATTGAGCAGGCAAGGAGAGAAGGTTACTTGAAAGAGCAGACACTCTATAAATAAATATGAATGACAGAACTTGGTTTTTTGATTTACTAATTTAACTTCTCAATAATGAGGAAGCAATTAAAGTTGTGTAGCTTCAATTAACTTTTCGCCCTATTCAGTGCCACAAGCTTGTCTAATAACGACAAAAGTGCTGAGTGGCCAAGCCCTACCTACTGGAATTTTTATTTTATTCAATACAAGGTAATAAAGTTAAAAGTTCATTAACAACAGCATATTTGCTTTACATAGGTTTGAAAATACTTCTTAAGATACATTCGCTTTTGTGAGCTAAAAAAAGAGTAAGGGTCTGAGTCAATGCTTCTAGGCTGACAAGAACGTTTTTGCTTAGGTGTTACTGAATTCAGGTATGCAAATGATTTTGCGTAATTTCAAAACCTTTGTAGAGACTAGTAATTGCAACGTCTCTATACCAAGATTTACACATCTAAATCAGCAACGCCTTTTTTCTTCGTTACAGTCGAGCAATTATCTTGGCATTCTCTGGTAGCTTGGCATCTCTTTGTCCAGCAGTACGCGCCCTAGCTGTGAATAAACCAATGGGAGTACTTAATAAATCTACCAAAGTGGCTTGATCGGCGATGCCTGCGGCGGGCTGCGCCAAAGCCTTTTTAATATCTCTTGGTACTTCCTTCAATAACCAACGTGCCAAACGATAGCCGTATTCTTTGGGTGTCATCTCTCGCATTAAATCTACACCGTGCAGTTCATGCAGATAGCGATTTGAGCGTCCATAACGCCGCCATTGACTTTGCAGTTCTTGAAGTGTGGCGCGGTGGCGGTGCTGAACGATCGCATTTGAGGCAAATTCCAAACGCCCGATGTTTTCCCCCAAAATCCGCCAACAAATATCAGCATCACCACCAGTGGTAAGATAGGGGCGAAATAAACCCACTTTTTCAAGGGCAATGTGCCGAATCGCCAAATTAGCTGTTTGACCATAGGGACGAAAGGAATGGTTCAGGGTATGCTTTTGCGATAAAGTTTCTTGACGGTCTGCATGTTGTTCTAGCAGAGTTGTGCCTGGTAGTGCCAAAATTTCACCAGCAACAATTACCACTTCTGGGTTGAGAAAAGGCTGAATTAGTGAGTCTAACCATTGCGGTTGTGGGCGACAATCTGCATCGGTAAAAACCATAATTTCACCCGTAGCGGCGCGAATCCCAGTATTACGAGCAGCGTAAGAGCTTTGAATTTGGGTTTCGCTCAAGGGGCGAATTGTAATTGGGCAATTTTCGGCAGATGCTTTCAGGATGGTGAGAGTGCGATCGCTACTGTTGTTGTCCACCAACAAGTATTCTACCCGGTCTTTTGGGTAAGTTTGAGACAATAGACAATTGATTAACTTTGGTAAATCCGCCTCACCGTTATAAATAGGAACAACCACCGACACCATTGGTAAAAAGCTGGTGGTGGTGGTTGCATCAACTGGCTGATGATTCATATATCTGAGATTTTGGAGATGGGATTACTAGTTAGTATTCCCAAATCAAAATCTTGGAACGGTAATATCAAGCAGTTTCCATAACTCCAAAAATCAAGATTTGGGAATATGTGAATACCTGGTAACAAATCACTCACCTAAAATTTCAAGTCACCAGCGCGGCTCATGGGTCGGGTCGGTTGATTTGCTGGCGGCTGGGCAAAGTTGTTATTTGATAGAATTGCGATCGCCCGAGCATATTGGGGATCGCTCTTAGTTCCGATTAGATTTGGATTAGAAGCCAATTGACGCTCTTGTGCTTCTGTCAAGTCTAGCTTGATATCTGGGGCAATCCCTTTGTGGTTAATATCTGTTCCCGCTGGGGTATAGTAATGGGCTATGGTGACAGCCAAGCCGGAACCATCTGCGAGTTCATGGACTGACTGCACTAGTGCTTTGCCAAAAGTTTGACCACCTACGACTACTGCCCGCTTATTATCCTTGAGTGCCCCTGTAAGGATTTCGCTAGCACTAGCTGAATTGCCATCCACTAAGACTGCCAAAGGACGATTTGTCAAAGCAGTACGATTAGCTTTAGTTTCCTCAGTGCCGCCTACACGGTCTACTGTCTTGACAATTCCGCCGTCATTGTACCACATCCGAGCAATTTCAATGCTTGCCTGCAATAAACCGCCAGGATTACCCCGCAAATCCAAGACATAAGAATCAACTTTCTTAGTGTTCAAATCGCGGATGGCTCGTTGCATTTGTTCTGCGGCGTGGGCGCTAAATTCTCGCAAACGGATATAGCCAACGCGGCGATTCCCTTCTTGCTTGAGAGTATAGCGTACCGTTGGCACTTCAATACTTGCCCTTGTCAGCTTCAAATCAAAAGCATTTTGCCCTGCCCGTCCTAGCCGTAGCTTGATGGGAGTACCCGCTTTGCCACGGATTAGCTTAGAAGCATCATCCACTTTCATTTTGAGAGTGGGTTTGCCGTCAATTGCCAAAATTTCATCGCCTGCTTTGATCCCAGCTTTGAGTGCCGGAGAATTTTCTATGGCTTCGACAACGGTGAGGCGCTGAGTTTTTTCGTTCACTTCCATCCGAACACCAATACCAGAGACTTCTCCAGATGTTTGGCTAGTCAGAGCTTCAAATTGTTGGGGGTCCATGAACCGAGTGTAAGGATCTCCCAATTTTTGTAAAGCTTCGCGGATGGCAGTGTATGCTTCTTCCTTAGAAGAGTAGTCTTTGCTCAACAGGCTTTGCCTGGTTGCTTGCCAATCTTGTTGATTAAATTTACCATCAACATATTCATGATTTACCAGTTGCCAAACTTGGTCAACTATCACTTTTGGGCTGTCTTGTAGGGCTAGAGCAGCACGGACACCACGAGTCCAAGCGGGGCCGAACACGGACATGGTAGCAGTTGTGGCGATCGCTCCACCAATCAAGGCTACTTGGAGCGGTGAGTAACTTTTCGCAGATTGGTTCATGTATACTTAGCTGGAATAATTGTGTTGTTGACAGTTTAGCAATCAGGCTTTCCAGAAAATTTTAAGTTTTTATACCCCATAATTAACAATCTTCTTCATCATTTTTATCCTTAAATGATGCCAAAAATACCGCATTAGTTATTAACAATCATTTCTCAGTTTGTTAGTCTTTTCCGGAAGGCTATACTGAGCATGTGACACTTTAATTAGCGTCATTTTGCATTCTAGATTACTTTTATAAGATAGCACTTTGCTCACTGAATTGCAGTACTGTTAGACAGCAATAAAATCAGTTTTTCTTACTTAAGTCATGAAACGCAAATTTACCATTAAATCATTAATTTCTATTAAACAAAAATCTGCTAATTTGTGGCAATTGTTACAAAAACTCAGTGGTGGATTGTATGTTGTCCTGGGTGTTTGGCTGATTTTCACTACTATAACCTTACTTTTTGCTTCTTCGCAGCCAATAGATGCCTTCTTTGTGCTAGGTGGCAGTATTCGTCGAGAAACTTATGTTGCCCAACTAGCAAAACAATATCCACAAACCCCAATTTTAATTTCTCATGGTTCCCCAGATCCCTGTATACGGTTAATTTTTGAGGCGGAATTAGCAGAGTTACAAAACGTTTGGTTAGAAAACTGCGCGAATTCTACCTTTGAAAATTTTTATTATAGTATTCCAATTCTGCGGCGCTGGGGAGTGCATAAAGTCATGTTGATTACCTCGCCAAGTCATTTACCCAGAGCTAAATGGATGGCACAGATTCTTTTGGGCGCTCATGGTATTTGGGTAGAGCCAGAGATTGTTCAGGAGTTGGGTGTTCCTGGTAATCGGGAATCTTGGACTAAAACTGGATTAGATGTAACGCGCAGCTTATTTTGGGCGCTTTTAAGTCAAATTATTCAACCGCAATGCTCAAATGTAACAAAACTTACTGATGTAGATATGCAAGCTTGGGAGCATCGAGGTTTTCATTGTGAACATCAAGGGGGGCTGAGAAGATAGCTTACTCGTAATGCGTCCACATCCGAATTATCTTGACTACTTGCTCGGATTCGATGACCTCATATACCAACCGATGCTGTATATTTATCCTACGAGAATAAGCACCTGATAAGTCACCAACCAGCTTTTCATAAGGTGGAGGATTTTGAAAAGGATTTTCTTTAAGGACTGCAAGTAAATCCTCGGCCTTTTCCTTGATGTTACTAGAAGCTAATTTCTTTGCGTCTTTTTGCGCTTGTTTTGTGTAAATCAACTTCCAACTCGCTCCTTCGGGATTTGCAAGTGGCTCCTCAGAAGCTTGCTGACTTACCAATCCAACTCCCCATCACATTCTTGGATCGGGGTTGCTAGTCCTTCTTTTATAGATTCTTGCATTCCAGGGATAGATAATAAGTAAAGAGTCTCTTGAATTGCAGACCAATCTTTTTCCGCAAGCAGAATCGCATTACCGCGATCGCCTCGAATGATCACAGGTTTACCCTGCTCTGCAACTTGGTCGATGATCTCTTGCAAATTCTTTTGAGCGTCGTTGACGGGAAGCGAAGACATCATAACTTTTTTAACTCACGATAACTTTAATTTAGTAGAAAAGTTGAGAAATTTACCACGTTCTCAAGGAAGAAGAAGAGGAACTAAAAAGTATTTTGCAATTTGGAACCACGAAGTAGCGATCGCTTTAAAAACTAAGCGGTATATTTGCATAAAATAACCACAATTAGGCAAAGGTGAAGAAAATCTTACTCTCCACCTCTGGGCTTGTTGATAGACATCGCTTCTGCTGATTGCATCCAATGGAGAATCAATGCAAAAGTTCCCAATCTTGCAGCATCAAAATAGCATCTCTATACAAAGACAAATCTACCTGGTTAACTTCTATTCCCTCTCCGATTCCTTGTAGAAGGGTAATTGTCAATTTTCCTCCCAAATGTTCGCGGAACTCGGTAAGCCCCCTAAATATACAATGCGGATGGTCTAGTTGATCTAATTGCTCTGTCAATGCCGATACGTACAAAGTAAAGCCTAATTTTTTGAGTGTAGTTAGAACCCTTTGCCACTCTGATTGTAAGAGTTGCCCTGTTAAATATGAATAGGTTGTATCTAAAGCGATGCCGATCGCAACAGCTTCACCGTGACGTAGGCTGTAATTAGTTAAATGCTCTAGCTTGTGAGCAGCCCAGTGTCCAAAATCTAAAGGACGTGATGAACCCATTTCAAAGGGATCGCCACTACCAGCAATATGCTCTAAGTGCAACTGAGAACAGCGATAGATCAGCCTTTCCATTATGTCCATGTCTCGATTAGCCAATTTATCGGCATTAGTCATAATGAAATCGAAGAAATCTGCATCTTTAATCAGCGCTACTTTCACTGCTTCTGCAATGCCCGATCGCCAATCTCGATCGTCGAGGCTAGTGAGAAAATCAAAGTCATTCAAGACAGCATAAGGTGGCATGAATGTACCCAAAAAGTTTTTCTTCCCGAAGGCATTGATTCCGTTCTTTACTCCTACACCCGAATCATTTTGCCCTAATACTGTTGTCGGTACTCGTAGCAGCCGAATTCCTCGGTGAGCCGTTGTTGCTGCATATCCTGCCATATCTAGGACGGCTCCACCTCCAATTGCTAAAACGTAGGAGTGACGGCACAATCCAGATGCATTGATCTGCTGATGAATTTGCTCTATAAATCTAGAATCGTTTTTGACTGCTTCTCCACCTGGAACTACTATCGGCTCACCGCTTAGTGTTAGTACATCTTCATAACGCTGGACATAGACTGATAACTTTTTTAGCAACCCATCTTGATATTGCAAAAATCCTCCATCTACCACCGCTAATACTTGTTTCGGGGTTGTCTCCCCATCTGCGGCGATCGCTTGTGCAAGTAAAGGATTATCTAACTCAAACAGACCTCTAGTGAAGTGAACATCATAATTGAAGGTAATACGGACACATTGGTTAATTGGTTGTAGATTAAGAGCGTTTTTTTGTTGAATAACCATTTGAATATTATTTAAGTAACTATAAATAAATACATTACTACAATTAAAGCTAATAGCAATATAGACAGAATAAATCCATTAAGTAATTCAATATTTCAATTAAGCTACTAGACAAATCTATTTACTAAATTAATCATACTTTTGAAGTATTTCGCTTAATAGATAAAGTTCAAAATAACATAGTTTTACAATTTATATTAATACCTATAGTTTATATCTGAGGTGAGTAATGGGGATCATTATTACATAAAATTCTAATTTTTTTCCGTAAGATAATTTGGAAATTTATCTAATCAAAATGGTATCTTTATAGTATCTTCTTTAAAATTAGGAGATTTTTATAGATTCAGTGAAGTTACGATCCCAGTAAGATATTATCTAACTGCTTCAAACCCAAAATATCAAGTTTAGTGCTATATTTTATACTTGGTTGTCACAAAGAAGTTGGGCAACTTATCCTGAATTTATCATGAGTAAAGTAAACAAATTACTGCATCACTGGCTGTTAAAGTCTGTTTCAGAGAAAGCTTTTACTTGGTTGGAACAGAAGCAGGCACAGATTGCTAGCGGCGCTCCTGAACGAGTGTTTTTTACGGCTTTTAGTGCTGTGCCGCGTTATCTAGGTAAACAGGATTTGCAGCTAACATTCCAAGACTTGGAAGCAGCAGAGGATCTGATCCCCGGCTGGTATCCTGGTAATTGGAGTGTAGATCAAGCAGGTCGCACACTTTTGCTTTTAGCTTTGCCCCACGATGATGCTGAGGGCTATGTGCGATCGCTTGATCAAGTCTTCTCCACTGCCGATATGGGGGAGTTAGTTGCCCTTTATCAAAGTTTGCCGCTACTACCACATCCAGAGTTACATCGCCATCGTACTGCTGAGGGAATTCGCAGCAATATGAGTAATGTATTTCAAGCTATAGCACTACGTAACCCTTATCCAGCAAATTACTTAAATAATGCTGCTTGGAATCAGATGGTACTGAAGGCTGTGTTTGTCGGCAGTCCGTTACATCTAATTTGGGGTCTAGACCGGCGTGCTAACCCAGAATTGGCGAGGATGTTGGCAGACTATGCCCATGAACGTTGGGCAGCTAAACGCTCAGTTACGCCAGAACTTTGGCGACCTGTAGGACGGTTTGCCGATAGCGGCATCATTACAGATTTGGAAAAAGTACTGGCTAATGGGGATATACACGAGCAAGAAGCAGCAGCCTTAGCTTGTGCTGAGTCTCCTTTACCCCAAGCGCAAGCATTACTTTCTCATTACCCAGATTTACAGTCATCTATTCAACAAGGTAATCTGACTTGGAGCAGTTTTAGCCGCGCTCGCTTGTCAGTTTACGAATAAAAGGAAGTGGGGAAAGACGCAATTAATCGCGTCTGTACAAGGGAGACGAGGAGGACAAGGAAAATGCCAATGCCCCATGCCTCATGCCCAATGCCCAATATCCAATGCCCAATGCCCAATGCCCAATCATTAAAACCATGATGTTTATCGATCCTCACATTCACATGTGTTCCCGTACTACTTACGATTACTTAGTAATGCGGGAATATGGAATTGTTGCCGTTATTGAACCAGCCTTTTGGTTAGGACAACCCCGAACTAACGCTGGCTCATTTAAAGACTACTTCAGTAGTCTTGTGGGCTGGGAACGGTTTCGTGCTAGTCAGTTTGGCATCCAACACTACTGCACAATCGGCCTAAATCCGAAAGAAGCTAACAATGAAGCGTTAGCAGCTGAAGTTATGGAACTGCTACCACTTTATGCCTGTAAAGAAGGAGTTGTTGCCATTGGTGAAATTGGCTATGACGATATGACAGAAGCAGAGGATAAGTACTTTTGTCAACAATTAGAATTAGCCAAAGAACTCGATACGTTGGTACTAATTCATACTCCTCACCGCAATAAAAAGGCGGGTGCTAGTCGGAGTATGGATCGCTGTATTGAATATGGCTTAGATCCTTCACAAGTAGTTATCGATCACAACAACGAAGAAACCGTTGAAGAAGTATTAGGACGGGGCTTTTGGGCGGCTTTCACGATTTACCCACAGACGAAGATGGGTAACGCTCGGATGGTAGAAGTTGTCCGTAAGTATGGATGCGATCGCATCATTGTAGATAGTAGCGCTGATTGGGGTATTAGCGATCCTTTGGCAGTTCCAAAAACGGCTCAGTTGATGTTAGAGAGGGGTATTCCTGAAGAACATGTGCGAGCAGTTTGTTATGAAAATGCCCTAGCTGCTTACAGTCAAACTGGGCAGATGAAAGCTTCAGACTGGCTCAATCCTCAATCTATCGATCAACGTCAAATGTTCAGTGGTAATTCTGTGCTACGGGGACAAGAACCAGGAATCAAATCAGTTTCAGATTTTGTATTGATTGAATAGAAAATTGGCAGTGAGGAGTGTATAAATATCTGGTTCATTTGTAATATGCGGTTTATTTTGAGAAATACTAGGCACGGAGGCAGATAAGTGAATGTTGCAAGCTTAAATTTTCAAAGCTGGCGGGGTTATCTGGAATTGATGCGTCCTGCTAATATTGTTACTGCTTGGGCGGATATTCTTCTAGGCTTTGCTGCTTCTGGTTCTGGAATTATTTTTATTCAATTAATGAATGGAGAAGCAAACTTTTCCATACTAATTCCATTAGCTTGGTTGTTATTGGCTACAACTGGCTTATACGGTGGCGGTATAGTTTTTAACGATGTTTTTGATGCAGAATTAGATGCAAAAGAGCGCCCAAATAGAGCAATTCCCAGTGGTCGGGTATCTCGTAAAAATGCTACTTTATTGGGGAGTATACTGTTTTTAATCGGGAGTATAGCTGCTTTTCAAGTATCGTTATTGAGTGGTGCGATCGCTATTTTTATCGCTCTTTCATGCCTCCTTTATAACTCACTCGCCAAACATCATCCTTTTTTCGGCCCTTTAAATATGGGTTTGTGCCGTGGCAGTAACTTATTATTAGGTGTAAGTGCTGTACCCGAAATAATCGGTGAACGTTGGTATTTAGCACTGATTCCTGTTCTTTATATTGCTGCTATCACCGCAATTAGTCAGGGTGAAGTTCACGGAGGAAAGAAGATTACGGGAGTACTCGCGCTACTTCTAATTGCAATAGTTTTGACAGCAGTTTTAGCTTTAGGATTATTAGAAGAGTATAGAGCGATCGCAGCCCTACCATTCGCTATTTTATTAGCTATCAGAATCTTGCCTAATTTTATCAAAGCGGCGCGGGAACCGATAGCTGAAAATATCCGAAATGCTGTAAGAATAGGCGTTTTATCTCTAATAGTTTTAGATGCAACCGTTGCATCTGGTTTTGCTGGTTTGTATTACGGTTTATTTGTTCTAATTTTGCTACCATTTTCTATGAAGTTAGCAAAGGTATTTGCTGTTACTTAAATTTGAATGTATACACCCAGTAATACCATTAATCGGCTGTAGGGGCGCATAGATGTGCGCCCCTACCCATGAATATGTAGCAAGTATTTTGTGGAATAGTTTAAGCCAAAGAAAACAGATATACAAAGGATAGAGCTAGAAAATGAAAATTACAAAAAACAATAATTTTCACTTAACTTATTGCAGCAATATTCATCCTGGTGAAAGTTGGCTAGAGGTTTTCGCCAATTTAGAGAAGTATATTCCTGAACTCAAATCACGTTTATCGCCAACAGAACCTTTTGGGATTGGCTTGAGGTTAGCAGATGTTGCAGCAAAAGAACTTTTAGAAAGTAATAACTTGGCTCAATTCCAAACTTGGCTAACTCAACAAGATTTATATGTTTTCACCTTAAACGGATTCCCTTATGGTGGATTTCATCGACAGGTGGTAAAAGACCAAGTTTATGCACCAGATTGGTCTACACAAGAACGGGTTAATTATACATTAAATTTGGCACACATTTTAGCTAGTCTATTACCCCAAGGACTTGATGGCGGAATTTCTACACTACCATTATCCTATAAGCCTTGGTGGGTAAAAGACCAAACAACTTTCGAGACTGTTCTGAAAAAGAGTTGTTTGAATATAGCATCAGTTCTTGTAGAAATGATTCGCATCGGTGAACAAACAGGCAAGATCCTTCATATTGATTTAGAACCTGAGCCTGATGGTTTAATTGAAAATACTTCAGAAGTAATTGACTTCTATCAAAATTGGTTATTACCAATCGGTGGTAGTTATTTATCAGAAAAATTAAATATTGAACAAGATTTAGCAGAGACTAAATTGCTAGAACACGTTCGGATTTGCTATGACACCTGCCATTTTTCCGTTGAATATGAGCAGCCAAACTCTGTATTTACACGTTTGCAATCGGCAGGAATTAAAATTGGCAAAATTCAAATCAGCGCTGCAATTCAAGTAAAAATACCTGCTGAGGTTGAAAAGCGGAGTTTGATAGTTGAACGCTTACGTCCTTTTGCAGAATCTACCTATCTTCACCAGGTAATAGAACGTCGCAGCGATGGTACACTCCATCACTATCCTGACTTAATAACTGCATTACCACATTTAGAGCAATCTTTAGCTGAAGAATGGCGTACTCACTTTCATGTCCCAATTTTTATTCATGATTATCAAATTTTGCAATCTACGCAAGATGATATTGCTACTGTTTTACAGCTACTTCAGACAAATAATGCTTGCTCACATTTAGAAATTGAGACTTACACTTGGGATGTATTGCCATCAGAAATGAAGATAGATATGCTGACTTCTATTCAGCGAGAATATGAGTGGGTATTAAAAGAATTCGCCGCAAATTAAAAAGTAAGTTTATGAAAAAGACAGTTATTCTAAATGTTGTCGGATTAACGCCCAGTTTACTAGGAGAAAATACTCCGTTTTTATCTTCTTGGGCGGCTATTGGGCAAATGGTTCCCATCAAAAAAGTGCTACCTGCTGTGACTTGTTCGGTTCAGGCTACTTATTTAACAGGAAAATTCCCTGATGAACATGGAATTGTCGCTAATGGTTGGTACTTCCGCGATGAATGTGAAGTGAAGTTTTGGCGACAATCTAATAAACTAGTACAAGCTCCTAAAGTTTGGGAAATAGCTAAATCAATCGATCCAAATTTCACTTGTACCAACCTTTTTTGGTGGTACAACATGTATTCTTCAGTAGATTATGCGATTACACCGCGCCCGATGTATCCCGCAGATGGGAGAAAATTACCTGATATTTATACCCATCCTAGTGATGTGCGATCGCAAATTCAATCTGATTTAGGAAACTTCCCTCTGTTCGATTTTTGGGGCCCAAAAACTACCATTAGTTCTAGTCAATGGATTGCCAATTCCGCAAAATGGATTGAGGAACATTACAGCCCGACATTATCACTAGTTTATTTACCACATTTAGATTACTGTCTGCAAAAATTTGGTAACAATCAAACAGAGATTAAAGCAGATTTGCGAGAAATTGATGCTGTTTGTGGCGATTTAATTGAATATTATCAAGCACGCAATACTCAGGTAATTATTCTTTCTGAGTATGGCATTACCCCAGTTTCTAAAGCTGTACATTTAAACCGCGTACTACGGGAAAATGGTTTAATTGCTATACGAGAAGAATTAGGGCGAGAACTGCTCGATTTTGGGGCTAGCATTGCCTTTGCTATAGCCGATCATCAAATTGCTCATGTTTATGTGAATGATCCGGCGTATATCCCGAAAGTGCGATCGCTTTTAGAAGCGACTGAAGGCGTAGCGCAGGTATTGGATGAAGAGGGGAAACAAGCCTACCATCTCAATCATCCTAGATCGGGTGAGTTGGTAGCGATCGCTCAATCTGACGCTTGGTTTACCTATTATTATTGGCTCGATGATGCGAAAGCGCCTGATTTTGCTAAAACTGTAGATATCCACCGCAAACCTGGTTACGATCCTGTAGAACTTTTCCTCGATCCACAAATAAAATTTCCTCAAGGAAAAATTGCTCTCAAGTTACTTAAGAAACAACTAGGTTTTCGCTACCTGATGGATGTAATTCCTTTGGATGCTTCCCTGGTGCGTGGCTCTCACGGCAATATCACCACTTCCCCAGATGAAGGGCCTCTATTTATCACCCATCAAAGTCACCTAATTGATAAACATCAAATTGAGGCGACAGATGTTTGCTCGTTGATTCTCAAACATTTAAATACCTGAAAGGCATTATAGAGGCGATATATCGTCTCTGCATCTTACCAAAATACAAAAAAATTCCTTGTAATTCATAATCATATCGAGTATGATTTATATACAAACTCGTAATGACTATGAATTAGATTGTTCTATCAGTAGGTATCCATCTACTGACTAAAATGTACTGTGGGCAATCTGAGTAACTTACATGGAGAGCTTCTTTAACCCATGACTGAACCCCAAAACTTGACAACTGCTGACGGTATTCCAGTTAGCGATAATCAGAACTCACTCACAGCTGGAGCGCGTGGCCCTGTATTAATGCAGGATTTCCACCTCATAGAAAAGCTGGCTCATTTCAACAGAGAACGTATTCCTGAGCGCGTTGTCCACGCTAAAGGTGCGGCTGCTTATGGTACTTTTACTGTCACCAATGACATCACTCGCTACAGTAAAGCCAAACTTTTTTCTGAAATTGGCAAGAAAACGGAAGTTCTTCTGCGCTTTTCTACAGTTGGAGGAGAAAAAGGTTCAGCAGATGCCGAGCGTGACCCTAGAGGTTTTGCCATCAAGTTTTATACTGAAGAGGGCAACTGGGATATTACAGGCAACAATACCCCTATTTTCTTCATCCGCGACCCCCTCAAGTTTCCTGATTTTATCCATACCCAAAAGCGCAATCCGCAAACCAATCGCAAAGACCATAATGCAAAGTGGGATTTTTGGTCACTCAGTCCAGAATCGCTTCACCAGGTGACGATCCTGTTTTCAGATCGAGGAATACCCAAAACTTATCGACACATGGACGGTTTTGGTAGCCACACCTTCAGCTTAATTAATGCTCAGGGCGATCGCGTTTGGTGTAAATTTCACTTTAAGACTCTGCAAGGACATCAAACCTTGACAGAGGAAGAATCCGCTAAGATTAAGGGCGAAGATCCCGATCATGCGACTCATGATTTGTTTGAAGCGATCGCTAAAAAAGACTATCCTAAGTGGCGGATGTGTATTCAGGTGATGACTGAGGAGCAAGCCGCAAAACATCCAGATAATCCCTTTGACTTGACAAAAGTTTGGAAACAAGGAGAATATCCTTTAATCGAAGTTGGGATATTAGAGCTAAATCGTAACCCTGAGAATTATTTTGCCGAAGTAGAGCAAGCTGCTTTTAGCCCTAGTGCAGTGGTTCCTGGCGTTAGTTTCTCTCCAGACAAAATGCTGCAAGCTCGAATTTTTTCTTACCCAGATGCTCAACGGTATCGTTTGGGTGGTAACTATCAGCAACTACCTGTCAACCAGCCCAAATGTCCAGTGATGCATTATCAGCGAGATGGCTTTATGGCATCGGGGAACAACCACGGTAGCGTTCCTAACTATGAACCGAATAGTGCTGAAGGTACGCCTAAAGAAAATCCAGCTTATGCAGAGCCACCTAACCATTTGGGCGATGTCACAGTCGATCGTTACAATCATCGTGAAGGAAACGACGATTACACCCAAGCAGGTAATTTGTATCGGTTACTAACTCCTGAGCAGCAAGAGCGTCTTGCTAAAAATATTGTTGGTAGTCTCTCTCAAGCAAGGCAGGACATCCAAATGCGCCAACTTTGCCACTTTTTCCGGGCAGATATTTCTTATGGTCGTCGTGTAGCTGAAGGATTGGGCATTTCAATCGATCCCTCAATGTTTTCTCCGACTGCTCAACCTGTAGGTAATTGGTAGCCTCATAGTTTCGTAGGGTGTGTTATGCCGTAGGCTAACGTACCGAAAACCTGGATGGTGGGTTACATACTTAAGTTAGATTTAGATCCCCGATTTCTTGAAGAAGTCGGGGATTTGATAAATTAAAACAGACTCATTAATGGAGTTCAAAGGCTCATTAATGGAGCTAAAAGACTCATTAATGGAGCTAAAAGACTCTTTAATGAAGCTAAAAGACTCATTAATGGAGTTCAAAGGCTCTTTAATGGAGCTAAAAGACTCTTTAATGAAGCTAAAAGACTCATTAATGGAGTTCAAAGGCTCTTTAATGGAGCTAAAAGACTCTTTAATGAAGCTAAAAGACTCATTAACGGAGTTCAGAGGCTCATTAAGTAAAGAAATAAAAATATTTACAGTTATTGCGATCGCACCCTCCGCAAAGCATATCGTAGAGAAGTAGTTTTAGGTTGTGCGATCGCATTATTTTGCTTCACTGCATTTGCGATGATATTGTGTAATTAATTATCTTGCCTACTTATTAGACTAAAATTTGAATCCCAGGCGAGTAATGCGGTCGGCGCAGATTACCTAAATTACTGAAACCAACAGGAGACAAAAGCAACCATTCTCCTGAATCAAGGCTGACGATTCCGCCGCAAGTCTTCCAGATTTTCACGAATGGTTATTGTATTGGGATGATTTGCTCCCAAACGTTTTTCAGCGATTGCCAAAGCTTCAATCCACAAAGATTTGGCTTTCCTGTACCTTCCCTGTGAATAATAGAGGAATGCCAAATTGTTCAGGCTACTTGCCACAGAGGGGTGTTTATCTCCCAGCAGGCGTTTTGTCATCGACAAAGCTTCGATGTACAAAGGTTCGGCATCGCTGTACCTTCCCTGTGAATCGTAGAGTCCTGCCAAATTGTTCAGGCTAGTTGCCACATCAGGGTGTTCATC